>JALWBS010000063.1 GCA_027037025.1 Desulfurococcales archaeon
GTCCTGCGCCGAGCGAGCTTATAGATAAGGTGACGGGGAGGTTGAAGCTACTTTGAGGGCTATCGATAGCTTCGTTTCTAGCTACGTGATCGATCATGTTCTGGGAATACATTTCCTAACATATCCCAGAGGTACGTGCGTAGACTTCGATATACCGCATTTCGAAGACTTTGTAGTTCGCGAAGTAGTCGATATTCCTTCAGTGGTTAACCAGCGCGAGAAGCGGAAAGAGAACATGCACTGCCTTTACCTCGTTAAGAAGGTGGGACTACCAACAATGGACGTAGCTGAGAAGCTGAAGAAGATCCTTAGATGTAGTGAGCTCAGATACCTAGGTCTAAAGGAAGCACGTGCCATCGCTTACCAATACATGGTCTGCGAGATGTGTTCCGAGTGCAGAGAAAGAGTGGAGGACGTCTTGTGGAGCGCTTCTCTCGTTCTATGCTCTACCGAGAGGATCTACATTAAGCACGTGGGGAACGAATTCGAGCTTAGGTTAAGGTGCGGGGATCCTCATTCCGCAAAACTCATCGAGGAAAGACTTAGGGGGATCCGCGGAATCCTAAACTACTTCGGGTACCAAAGGTTCGGGTCTAGTAGACCAATAACCCACTTAGTTGGGGCAGCGATACTACGCAACGACCTGGAGTCCGTAACCTCGCTTCTGTGTACCAGAAGCACCGCATGGAGTAAGCCCCCTGCCTTCGGCTACGAATCGAGGGTATGCGGATACCTTCTTAAGCGTGGATGCTCGATCAAAGTGCTCAAACACTTACTCGGATCAAAAATGATCAGGCTATTCGTAGAAGCGTACCAATCGTATCTATTCAACAAAGCCCTATCACTTACGTGGATGGAGACGCTTAAAGACGCCGGTTTCGACCCCTACTCGGCTCTCAACACCATTAAATCTCTTCAATGCGTATGCCTTGGCCACGACGTGGAGCTCGAAGGGTTGGGCGAACCTTTAAGAAGTTGCTACGAAAAGGTGCTCGACATGGAGGGGTTGGACTTCCGCGAAGCTAGAAAGCTCTTTGCACGCTGGAGGGTGAGAAGCTGCATACGAAGCTGCGTGATCGAACCTTTGATTGAGGAGCTCGTCGTCAACAACAAAAACGTTTTTCTCAGAGTGCTTCTTCCCCGCGGTGGATACGTAACCATTCTGCTACGCGAGCTAATCCCCTGTAGAATAGAGAAGGTCTTGTCAAGGCACTAACCTCTTCTTATCTCTTGGGAACAACGTAACTTCTTTAACATTGTTTTTACCGGTGAGCATTAGAAGGAATCTAGATAAACCTAATCCCCAACCAGCGTGGGGAGGCATGCCATAGTCGAACCACTTGATGAAGAACTCGAAGCTCTGCGGATTTAATCCACGCTTCTTCATCTCCTCCAACAACTGCTCCTTTCTATGTATTCTAGTGCTCCCAGACGCTATCTCTAGATGTCTCCAAACAAGATCGAAGCTCTCGCTGAGCTCAGGTTCATCGTCTTTAGGTTTGGTGTAGAAGGGTCTTGACATGCTGGGGAAGTCCTTTATGAATACGAGCTCGTAACCTAGCCTCTGGTGAAGCACTCTGAGCTCGGGTGTTCCGATATCGTCGCCGAACTTGATATCGAGCCCAGCTCTCTTAAGCTCGTCTATAGCTTCCAGGTAGGTTATCCTAGGTATCTCGTCGACTTCAGGTGGTCTCCACTTGAGGATCTCTAGATCTTCAGCATTTCTCCTCATCACCTCTTTAACAACCTCCTTAACAAGCCCTTCTAAGACATTCATCACATCGTTGTAGTCCATGAAGGCCGCTTCTATGTCTACGCTTATGAACTCCGCTAAGTGGTAAGGGGTATCGCTCTCTTCAGCTCTCCACGCAGGGCCTATCTCGAAGACCCGCTCGAAAGCTCCCGCTAGGAGCTCTTTGTACAGCTGGGGACTCTGAGCGAGAAACGCTTGTTTGCCGAAGTATATAACCGGAAACAGGTTCGCCCCTCCCTCCGTTGCGGTGGCTATGATCTTCGGCGTGAAGACTTCGACAAAGCCTAAGCCCCTCAGATAGGTGCGTATGACGTCGAGCACCGTATCGCATATTCTTGCAATGGCGAGCGACTCCATCCTTCTCAGATCCAATGGTCTATTCCTAAGCCTTGTATCCAGGTCTGCCCGTACCTTGCCGCTTACATCCAGTGGAAGAGGCTTCTTAGCTAAGCTCAGAACTTCTACGGTTTTAGGAATGAGTTCAACTCCTCGAGGAGCTCTGGGATCAGCCCGGATCTCGGCTACGACGGACACTACACTCTCCAGAGTGAGGTTCTCGACCACTCTCCAAACCTCTTCAGAGACGCTATCCTTCGATACAGTCATCTGAATGATCCCGGTTGCGTCGCGAAGCAGAACGAACTTCTTACCCCCTAAATCCCTTATGCGATGAACCCAGCCAGCAAACTTAACAACTCGACCAGAGAGCTCCGGCGTTATCTCCTTCGCCCTTAAATCCTTGTACTTGGTGCTCATCACCACTTCAACCACCGTGGATTCGTTAAAAATGATTAACTCGCGATTATTAATACCTTATGTAGCTAGCTTTTAGAGAACCTTCACCCTTATGCTCTTACCAAAAACCTCGCTAAGTAGCTTCTCAATGTTTTCGAGGCTTGTCGGCAACGACCTTATGTCGTACCTAGAGATTCTGACGATGTGCTGCACCGAGCCGTCTGGCAACCACAGCAGATCAACGCCGTGTACCCGGGCTGGAGCTATTATCTGCGCTATCATCATCTTCATGTCCCCAACCCTGCGAACAACCCGGATCTTCATGTTAAGCTTGTCGCTAAGAACCTTAGATAGTCTCATCAAATTGTGCTGTGTAACGTTATCGGGGGTCTCCAGCAAGATCACGCAGAAGTTGTTAACATGATAGCTCTTAACGTAGGTACTCTCCTTCAAGAACTTGAACTCCGGGTTCTTCTCTTCTAGCTCTATCAACGCCTTAAGGAGATCGACCTCGAAGTCCTTCACCACCCCTTCGTCAATGAGCCTTCTGCACCTCGGACACAGCACCCCGCTTTTAAGGCATATATAGTCCAACGGCATTCTCATTTCTGCAACAACCTCCTACATCATTGTTTTACTCAGCACCTTAGAAGCCTATCAATGTCTAGGCTATTAAAGGTATGATAAACCAAGTCGTCGAATCACAGCCACTTATATCCTCCCAACTCTGAGAACTTCTTTCGGAATCCGTTGGGGGTAAAGACGATGACCATACTCGACCCAGAGCTTCAAAAGATCGTAGAGAGTAGGGTGCTGAACAAGAAAGTGTGTAGGAGATGCGGTGCACTCAATCCACCATCTGCTACTAGGTGTCGGAGATGTAGAAGCTCTGATCTTAGACCTAAGAAGAAGGGAGGCGGAAAGAAGTAGCATACGTACATGCTGCGCTGGGTGCAAACGCGTGTTCACATTGAAAGAGCTCTCAAAAGCTATAAGCATGCTTAGGGAGGAAGGAATAGATGGTTACATAATAGGGGATACGGTCCTCGGCCTCACGATGAAGAAACGCGAATTCGAAGGCGACGTAGATCTATTCACAACATCCATCAGCCCCTTCGTCGAGGAAGATCTCGTGAGAACCATAGCAGATAAGCATGGGTGGACCGTTGGCTATACGGAACTAGGGACACCCTCGATAACTCTGAGAGTCAATAGCAACGAGATACGTGTGGATCTCTACGAGAACATCATGGACTTCTACATACCCTTAGAAGCTCTTAGCATGTGCAGGAAGAGCATAGTGGTGGAGAGCACAGAGATCCGATACGTGGCCGTGGAGTGCTGGGCCGTTTTCAAGGCTAAACGCGGAGCGATGACGGACATGAACGATTTAGCAACGCTTAAGCAGATGGTAGATGAAGGCGTGCTGAAACTCGATCGTTCACTCCTCAAGAGCGTTATTGAGCTGTACGAAGACGAATCCAGGTATATCGTTGATAGACTTCGCTCGTTGGGGTTTAAGATCTGAGATTACCGTAGGACCCTTTCTACCAACTTAATTATCGGTTCTGCAAGCATAGATATGGGGCATACGAATACGCATCTAGCACACGATCCACACCCACGAGTATCGATGATTCCTCGCTTAACCAATGATTTGCCGCATACAAGCTCACATAGATTGCAACCTAGGCACAGCGCAGAGACCGAGAAGAACCACGCTTTCAAAGCTCTTCGACACACCCTGAGCAACCTCTCTTTATTTACGAACTCTGTGTAAACCTCGACTCCCTCGCAGCTCATCACAACCTTAGCGTTTCTATCAACAAGCTCCACACGATCAGGTGTTACTTTAATCACCCGAAGACCCACGGCATACGCAGCTCCTAACAGTCTCTTCACGTCGGCTCGATACCGCTTAGAGTACATAGTCACAATTAGCGAATCTGATCGTCTTTCAACGGTCACCACGGAGTGCTCTTTAATGAGGCTTTCCAGGTACTGCACACCGAGTATCCTTGGATCTCGACAGTACTTCAGAACCTCAGCTGGGTAACTAAGTCTCCATCTCCACAGCCCCAGATCGACCCAGATACGCGGTAATTCCCATCGACGCCTCCATCTCTCGAGAACCTCCTCCCATCTCGACCAGCGATCTACGTAAATGCTCTTCACGAGGTCCAACTCCGCCAAACGTGAGGTTGGGCACATGAAGCACCCTACCCTATCAAATCCTCTTTGGTAAAGCGGATTGAGTGGAAGACCACGCATGAATATGTAGAGAACCACCTCCAAAGAGCTCCACTCATGTATCGGCGAAACCACGAAGCCTCTAGAGAACGATCCGGAGCGCATTATTGGTTGAGCGAGCGCGCGCGATACAGATTCATATCTACGTTGACCCGTCACGCTAACGTTTGCATCCTTAGACTTGCACCACTTCGATATATGCGATAACTTGCATACGCGAGAACACCATCTGAAATCGCGTGCCGGCGGTCCAAGTACTTCAACCGCTTGCCAAAACATCTTGGGATTCCCAATCCTTTCAACAGAGCCCAACAGCTGCTCCAGCCTGTGCACGGTATCGTAAGTCTCGGGAAGTTCGAGACCTGTATCCACGAAAACGAAGTTTTTCACGCCGCATTGGCTAGCTATGTAAGCTACAACCGTGCTGTCCTTACCCCCACTAACAGTTACGAACGCCTTGCCCAGCCTAAGCGCTTTGACGACTCTGTTTATAGCTATCCTCTCTAACTTCTCTAGACGTTCAGCGTTCGCATCGATAGCCTTCTTGAAGTCGCATCCCTTACCTAGTCTTGGACACGATCCTTTCAAATCCCATCTCTTTAGAACAGCCACACCTCCCTTAACGAGCTTTCCCAACCCTACATTACCTTTCGCGTCAACCAACGCTACGTATCTAGAGCTCACGTCTCCGATAACCCTGTAATTAGCGATAATCTTTCCCGGAACAGCGTTGCCCTCAACGATTACGAAGCCAGCGCAACCCTCATCGACGATGATCTTCGCTCCGTAGTAAGCGGGTCTAAACAACCACCGTTTCTCCACGGGTTCGTACCAGACAATGCCTACACTGTATCCATCAACCACAACTTCGTAGGCAGCGTCAAACGCTTGAACCCTGTTCAGGAGTATGAAGCTCGTTGAGGGCACAAGCTTCTCTACCGCCTTACGCCCTAAGCAACCTCTAACAGCCTCCCTAACTATGTCGACATCGAATTCGAAAGCTGGCCTAACGTCTCCTGGTGGTACCACACGGACTTTCCTAGTCTTCGCCCCACAGAGTCCACACTTATCACTACCAACTACAGGGACGTTGCATTCATCACACCAACGCAGATCGCAAACTATTCTCCGGAAGATCCTCGTGGCTTCGAATCCCTTTGCACCCCTCTTGACCATGGTACCCTCCTAACTTCCGCAACGCTATTCCACATCGAGGTACATCAACGCAGTTCTTAAAGACTCTAAGAAGGATTGCGATGATCTCTATCTGAAACAGCTAAAGCAACGCTAGGTCTCGACCCCCGCGGAGCACAAACTCCTTAACACCCCCTGGTTACACAGAGGTTCTCTAGAGGGAGATCTATTCAGTGAAAATCGAGAAGCTTCGAGACGATTTCGAAACCCGATCATCTTCGTGGTCTTGGCGTTGCGATGGATCGTCTAGGATAGAGGTTGAGAATAGCGTACTACGCTTATGCATGGACCCTACCGAAGCTCTTTACTATAGCAACGCCGAGATCAGCGATGGCGGATTCGACTCTCTTAAGTGGAGTAGCGGCGATCTGATCATTAAGGCGAGGTTCTGCGGCGAGGGCTTTCCCCACTTTGGGAGTGCTGGGTTTGGGTTCTGGAATTACACCATGCGCATAGATCTCTGCTACCCCATATGGTTCATATACTTGAGAAGCGTAAGTCCCCGCTATCCGCTACAGGGGTTCTTCATACAGGTTGGAAACGCATTTCTACCAATCACGCTGTATAGATCGGTAAGCGCTTACAAACTCATTTCGTCACTTCTCCCCTTCGCATCACCCATAAGGATTCTGAGCAGCAAACCCGTACTTCCAGACATAGATCTGAGGAAATGGCATGAATACGGCATTTCGTGGAAAAAGGGTAAAGTAGTCTTCTTAGTGGATAACGATGTGATAGCCGAGATCCCAGTTACTTACAACGGTAAAGCCAGAATCGATGTTTGGATAGACAACGCTGTTTTTCAGCCTATCAGAAACGATCCTGCAAGAGTGTATAGGCATGTGACGCACGAAAATAGGGCTGAAGCATGTTTGGAGATTGATTGGATTGAATGTAACGGCACTACCCAGCCCTAGAATACGTTGTTCCGAGGTTTGCTACCTCGTTAACACGTTCATTGTTCTAAACGAGGTTCTACCATGTTGAAGGTATTGCCGAAGAAACCAAAGGAAATTTTGTCTTCGTGAGGAGCTACCATCCCATCGGTGATTAGAAGTGCTTCTTATAGTGTAGCCTCTTGATGTGCAACGGATGCTCGCCGGCCATCTTGTATATCAGAAGCTTCATCCCGTCCTCTACGAAGAACCAAGCTATGCAGTAGCCCCAGACCACGCCCGCGAGCCACGCTGGTATGGGAGCTATGATCCCGAAGCCGTATATAGCCACTATCGTAGCGGCTAACTTCGTCGCAACGGCGGTTATCAGTAGCCACTTACCGGGCATTATTGAGAAGAACGGGCCTCGTACTCTTGTGACGAATATCGTGAGGTGTCCTGCCACTGCCAGCTTTAGGAATATGAACGTCTGTATCATAGCCATCTGGGTCGCTGGATTCATGTGGAATACGTAGATTCCTATCCAGAGCAGTAGGAATGATTCTATCACTCCAACGGTTCCCAGAGCCGATGATAACGCTAGTATCAGCGGTATATTCCACTTCTCGGGTCTATTCCCTATCCTTACGTTGTCGTAGGCTATGGTGAGGATAGGCAGGTCGTTAAGTAGTGCGAGCAGTATTATCTGTACTGCTGTAACGGGATAGAAGTTGAACGCTATTATGGATAGCGTTATGAAGAACAGCACTCGGAAGGTCTCTGTAATCCTGTACACGACGTAGCTATACATCCTCTTGAAGATCTTTCTCGCTTCCACCAAAGCATCCTTGATAACCGATATACCTGGAGCCAACATGACTATGTCTGCCGCAGCTCTCGCAGCGTCGGTTGCGTTAGCAACCGCTATACCTACGTCAGCCTTCTTAAGAGCCGGCGCATCATTTACGCCATCGCCCGTCATAGCAACTACGTGTCCACGCTTCTGAAGAGCGTCGACGATCATGAACTTGTGCTCTGGAAATACCTGGGCAAAACCATCAGCTTCCTCAATCATCTGCTCAGCTTCTGATGGATGAGCTTTCCTCAGCTCATCTATGGTGTAAATCCTCGTACCTATACCTAGCATCCGAGCAATCTGCCTAGCTATCGCTATGTGGTCCCCCGTTATCATCTTCACACGGACTCCCATCTTCTTCAAGAAGTCTATGGTTTCGGCAGCATCCTCTCTAGGCGGGTCAAATAGGGGTATCAACCCAACGTACTCCCACTTGTCGAGAGTTCCCTCCACAGTCTTGGCAACACCTATCATTCTATAACCACGCTGCGCATGATCGTCGACGATCTTCATCACCACCTGTCTAAGCTCATCGTCCGCCTTCACCAGGTCTAGTATCACTTGCGGAGCTCCCTTAGCAACCCTGAACTGCTCGCCGTTGGGACCTACGACCACGGCTTCCGTCCTCTTAATCACGGGATCGAATGGGATGAACTTCACTTGCTTGTACTTCTTGATTTCTTCCTCTAGCTTGAACCTCTCTAAGGCTCCGAGAATCGCTAGATCTATAGGATCCTTATCCTCTTCCCTAGAAGCGAGAGCGGCGTAGAGCACTACATCAGATGGGCTATACTCAGGTTTCACGGGTACGGGATCCGCTATCGTTAGCTGGTTCTTAGTCAGCGTACCAGTCTTGTCGGCGCACAGCACGTCGACTCCCGCCATCTCCTCGATTGCCACGAGCTTCCTGACTATGGCTTGGCGTTTTGCGAGCTCGTACGCACCTATGGCCATCGTGATCGAGAGCACCGCTGGCATCGCTGCAGGGATGGCGGCAACCGTGAGAACCAGGGCGAATCTTACTAGCTCTAGTATAGGCGCTCCTCTATGGAGCTCTATGATTACCATGGCAGCGGCTAGGAATATCGTTAGCAGTATCAGGAAGTCTCCTATCCTTATGATTAGCTTCTGGTACCTGCTAACGGTCTTAGCCCTCTGAACTAACTGCACTGTCTTTCCGAAGTACGTGTTGAGCCCGGTCGCGATGACGACGGCGGTCATCTCTCCACGTTTTACGAGGCTCCCGGAGTAAGCTATATCACCAACGTGTTTCTCAACGGGTAGAGACTCGCCGGTTAGAACGGATTCGTCGACCAGCAGGTAATCACCTTCAATGAGTTTGACGTCCGCCGGTATGAGATCCCCTATCCTTATACGTATGATGTCTCCGGGTACCAGCTCTCGTGCTGGTATAACCTTCCACTCACCATCACGCAGCACTCTTGCGGTCTGGCTCAGCTTCTGCTTCAGATACTCGAGGATGTTCTCGGCTTTGTGCTCTTGCCAGAAGCCCAGCACACCGTTTATCAACAGCATCGCTATGATTATCCAGAAGTCTACCCAGTGATGTATGATGAATGAGAGTATCGCCGCTGCTTCGATCATCCACGGTATCGGTCCCCAGAAGTAGCTCAGGAACCTTATAACTGGGTGCACTTTCTTTTCGGGTATCTCGTTGGGTCCGACGATCTTCAACCTACGCTCTGCTTCGCTACTCGATAACCCCCTAGACTTGTCGACCCCAAGCCTCTTGAGAACCTCTTCGACTGAGAGCTTCTTAGCCTCATCGGCTTTTATCACGAGCTCTCGGCTCTCTTCCGTACACGATCACCTCTCGCATTTGGGGTCAGCGGGAGAATAAGCGTTGGTGGGCCCGCGGGGATTTGAACCCCGGACCTCCGCCTCGTAAGGGCGGCGTCCTACCGGGCTAGACGACGGGCCCAACCCAACAGAAACACCAAGAAGTAGAAGCTTATAAGGTGTATGGTTTATGATGGGCTTCAAGCCTAATATCCCCGAACAGGGTGGGGTTATGTGGAGCCGGGGTGGCCGAGCGGTCCAAGGCGGCGGGCTGCAGTGGCTTCCGGCTTCCGCCCGTTGAGACCCGTTAGTTTCCCGGGTTCGAATCCCGGCCCCGGCTCCAAATCTACGCGCTACTCTCGCAGCTTCTTCTCCTTGGGGAAGCTCTAAACAAGATATTTCTCTCTGCATCCTTTCGTATGATAGGTCGTACACGCATGTTTAGGGAGAAGCTCAGCAACGCTCCGTACATGACGAGCTTCGACGATGTATACATAGTTCCCGGTAGAGCATCCTTAGAACCTCGCGAGGTTGACGTGAGGACGAGGTTCTCCTCGAGTATAGAGCTCTTAGTACCTATCGCCTCTTCCCCCATGGACACAGTGACGGGGTCCGAGCTAGCAATAGCGCTAGCTCTTCACGGAGCTATAGGCGTCGTCCATAGGAACTGTAGTGTAGATGAGCAGCTGGAGATGGTTAAGCGAGTTAAAGAGTTTCCTCCATACCCACTTAGAGCTCTGTACGCCGAGTTCAACGAGCCTTGTTCCAGAGTCCTCGAGTCGCTTAGGAACGAAGGGCTGAGAGATCTTCCGGTGATTCGCGATGGGCGCGTCGTAGGCTACGTCTCCGTGACTGAACTCCTTGAGCACTGCCGAGACAATCCGCTAAAACCCGTTGGGGAGATCGTCGCTAAGAGCTCTGCGAAACCCCATCGTTTGTTTACCCTAGCTAACATACGCGAAGCTAGGAGGGAGGTTCTTGAGGGGCGCATCGACGCCGTGGCCATAACGTCTAGCGACGGCATGTACGTAGGCACGTTGACTCTGAGAGAAGCGCTAGAGGAGTACACCCCGCTCACCGACGATGATGGAAGGCTGCGCGTGGCCGCCGCCATCTCTCCCTTCGATGTTGCGCGAGCCAAAGTGTTAGAGCGCTACGTGGACGCGTTCGTTAGCGACGTAGCTCACTTCCACAACGTTAACGTTTTGAAAGCATCGAGGAATCTGGTTAGAGACATCTCCCGGGATTTCATAGCCGGTAACGTAGGTACGTACGAAGCGGTCGTAGATGCGCTAACCACCATAGAGGTCGTTCACGGATTCAGAGTGGGTATCGGAGGGGGTTCGATATGCATAACCTCAGAGGTGTGCGGAGCTTATGTCCCAACGCTTTGGGCTGTTGCTAGCGTACGAGATGCCCTGGAAGACCATGGAGCTGGCAGCATACCGATAATAGCCGATGGAGGGATACGCACTCCGGGTGATGCCGTTAAAGCTCTTGCCGCTGGAGCTAGCTCCGTGATGCTAGGCTACGTATTTGCGGGAACTGATGAGGCATGCGCACCGCTTATAGCGATAGGTGGTAGACTGTACAAGCCGTACCGAGGTATGGCGAGCCGCGGAGCCATGGCTAGGAGGTACGCACTCGATAGATATGCACGTATATCGAAAAGGATCGCTGAAGGTATCGAGGGTCTCGTACCCTATAGAGGACCCGTGAGCAAAGTTCTTAGAGAGTTCGTCGAAGGGATAAAGGCTGGGCTTGGCTATGCAGGAGCATCATCTATTAAGGAGCTCTGGGAAAAAGCGCGGTTCGGTAGAACGCTTAAGAAGTATACTCCTCAGGACCTAATACCGCGCTTACGATGAGCTTCTCCTCTCCACCTCTATCAAAGCCCTTAGGATAACCTCCCTTAGCTTATAGAGATCGCAGTACTTAGGATCCACAACCCCTATCGCTAAGGATTGGTGTCCTCCAACGTCTTTTAGAACCCCCATTTCGTAGAGCTTCAACGCCAATCTCTGCGGAAGATCATCGCGCGACCTCACGACCATCAGCACCCTATCACCTCTCGAACCAAGCACTACCACAGGCAACCTAAGGATCTTGTACAGCTGAGACGCTAGAGCGGATAGCTTTACGTCCGAGACCTTCCTAGCATCCACAAGCCTGATATTCGCCAACTTAAGAGCGCTCGGCGCTAACTCCATCGCAATAGCTCGAACTCTCCGCGTTTCCTCCCTTATAGCATCCGAGTTTACAAGATCATGGATGCTGCGATAGAAAGGCATTGCGGTCATGGAGATAGGAGATGCTAACCAGCGAACGATCGACTCCCACGCATCTCTATCCTTACGAATGCTTAGGTACTTCGACATCCTTATCGCTATGTCCACAATCCTTTTATCGATCTTGGCAACCCCACCCTTTTCAGCCATTGATATCGCTGAGACAAACGCGTTGAGCCTAGGAGAGAGCCTCCCCCCAACGCTCTTTATCACATGCGCTACCAAAACTGCCGTGGGTGCCCGGCCTACTAATAGATCATCTACTAGGTTCTCTAACGATGCGCTGCGCACCATCGTTGATAGGTGGTGATCGATGTAAATGATTCGGTCGAACGATTTCCTAGCTTCTCGAAGACTTAGCTCGACGATCCTTGAGAACGCTATGTCGAGAACCACAAGCACCTTCCCAACAACGCTCTTTACGCTATCACCAAAGGTTCGCGGCGTCGATGGTACTAGCTTAACCTTAGCCTTGCCTTTAACCGGGTAAAGCCCTAGAAACTCCTGAGCGTACACGATCTCAGCAGCCGCAACTATTCCATCAGCGTCCCAATCGCTAACAACAACAACTTCCTCCATGATCTCTCCACCGTAGCCAGGTTCTCGAACACTCAAATCCTTACGCCCCCAAATCTACCTCTGTGGAGACGTTGAAGATACTGTTCCTCGTTGAAAATCGTTCGAGAGACCCCGAGCTCCGATCAGCATGGGGTCTCTCGATACTCGTCGAAGTAAAAGGTTGCAGAATCCTATTCGATGTCGGTCCTAGCGCCTCAACGCTTCTACACAACGCTGAGAAGCTAGGCGTGGACCTAGGGAAGATAGATGCCGTGTTCATATCGCATCTTCACTACGATCACTGCGGCGCTCTTAACGAACTGCTTCGTTTAGGAGCGTTACCTCGAGACATCCCCGTGTTCCTCCCTGAACCCGGTGGTTATCCAAATGAGGTTGTGTGTAACAGCAAGACTCCTGTACTTGATTTAGGATGGTCGACGGGAGCGATGAACGTTGTCGCGCTGCGAGAACACGCTTTGGTAATTCCATGCAATGGAAATGCTATTGCGGTACTCGTAGGATGCTCACATCCTGGACTCGCGAACATCGTTACAAAGGCTCTCGAGATCTCGAGTGCTAAACACATTAAGCTTCTCGCAGGAGGATTCCACATGGGTTCCTACGAAGCTGCTAGAGTAGCTGAAAAGATTGGGGGTCTCAGCATCGAGATTATGATTCCTGCTCACTGCACATCGGATGGAGCTATAGCTGTATTCAGAGAGAAGCTCTCGGGCAGGTGCAGGGTTCTGGATCCCTACGTAGGGTTGAGTATCGAGGTTTGACGAAGATGCTCGGTGGACGAAGAGCTGCGATAGTTACGGTGGTGGCGATCATCGTAGCGGTATTGGCTTACATAGCCTACTACGAGTTAACACACGGCAGCTTGATCACGGGAACCAGACCTCTTATCCCCAAAGCCCTTAGAACTCTGATCGAAGGTGCTAATGCATCGATCCTAGTTAAGTCATCGTTCAGCAACTTCAGCACGATTCCAAGGGAGTACACGTGCGATGGTAAGGACATATCGATTCCTCTAACCATCAGCGGCATCCCCTCGAGCGCTTCATGTTTAGCCCTCATAATGTACGATCCCGACGCGCCTAAAGGAACGTTCTATCACTGGATAGTGTACAACATAACTGTGAAGGAGCCTTACGTAGATCTGCCTCCCGGCATGCTAAAGTCTCCGAGGATACGGGGGATGGTTCAGGGAATCAATAGCTTCGGGTTCGTGGGATACGGAGGTCCATGTCCTCCGAAGGGATCGAAGCACAGGTACGTTATCCTTGTAATAGCCTTGCGTAAGTGTCCCGAGGTTTCACTACCTCTAACAGTAAACAAGTTCGTGAAAGCTTGTCGAGAAGGTGGGGTTTTAGCTTACGGCGTACTCGTAGGCATCTACGGTAGGTAAGATGAAGGCGCTGGTCCTCTACGCTCCACGCACCGTTCGCCTAGTCGAGATGCCTCTTCCTAAGCTCCCCGAGGGTTGGTGTCTGATCAAAACGGTGGCTGTAGGCATATGTGGAACCGATAAGGCGTTCTATCTCGGCACGTACCCACTACTTAAGAAACCTCTTGTTCCAGGTCACGAGGCTTGCGGAGTGGTGGTTAGTGGATGCCGCGATCTCGAAGGTGAGCTCGTGGTACCCGAGATAAACTTCGCATGTAGAAATTGCGAAGTTTGCTTCTCCGGGCTCTACACCCACTGCCCTAATAGGAAAACCCTTGGGATAGACTTCGACGGAGCAATGGCAGAGTACTTCGTGGCTCCATCCTGGGCCCTCCATCGCGTAAAGGGGCTTGACCCGCTAAAGGCGGTTCTCGTCGAGCCCTTAGCAGCTCTCCTAAACGCACTTCGACAAGCACCTCCTTCCATAGAGGATGAATGCGCAGTGATAGGCACTGGTAGCTTGGCCTACATGCTTGCTCAGCTACTCAGACTAGCGGGATTTAATCCCCTCATCGTGCATAGAGGCGGTAGCGTTAAGGCTAAGCATTTCCAGCGAAAAGGATTCAGAACCGTGGATGTCGAAACCGCGATTAAGGACTTCTCCAACAGCATGGATGTCGTATTCGAAGTTAGCGGTTCGCCAGAAGCATTAGACATAGCGATAGAGCTAGCTAAGCCAAGGGGGTTAATACACCTTAAATCGACACCTGGATCCCCTACATCATCCAACCTCACGAAGCTGGTAGTTAAGGAGCTACGCATATACGGAACGCGGTGTGGAACGTTTAAGGAGTTCGAGAAGGCGATAGATCTCCTCCGGAAGGGACTCGTCGAACCTCCACCTTTGAAAGTGTTGGAAGGTCTTGATAAAGGAGTGCAAGCATTTGAAGAGTCTCTCAACAGAAACGTATTTAAAGTTGTTCTCTCACTTAATCACCGAGAACATAAAGATGTTTCCTAGAGTAGGGGTAGCATCTTGATGAACCAAAGAGCTGTCGAGGTCAAGAAGCTTGTCAAGAAGTACGGTTCCTTCGTGGCGCTGAAGGGAATTTCCTTCGATGTGGAGAAAGGAGAGATCTTTGGGCTCTTGGGCCCTAACGGCGCCGGTAAAACGACCACTCTCCGAATAATAGCGACTCTACTAACACCGACTTCTGGCACCGTCAAGGTGTTTGGGTTAGACGTGGTTAGCGAAGCTAATAAGGTTCGTAAGATCATAAGCTACCTTCCTGAAGAAGCTGGTGCGTACAAAAACATAACGGGCTTTGAATACCTATCAATGGTTGCGAAGATATACTTCAGCAACAGGAAGGATCAAGAGGAAGCTCTGGAGCTCGGGATAAAGATAGCTAACTTAGGAGATAAGATCCACGACAAGATGAAGACGTACTCGAAAGGTATGCAGCGAAGGATCCAGGTTGCTAGGGCTTTGATGGTGCGTCCTCGACTCGCAATACTCGATGAACCGACCTCGGGTCTCGACGTAGTTCAGGCTATGGAGATAAGGAACATAGTGAAGAGATTCTCTAGAGAGCTCGGAATAACGGTTATCCTATCCAGTCACAACACTAGAGAAGTTGAGGAGCTATGCGATAGAATAGCAATTCTAGATCAAGGAGTGCTGAAGGAGATAGGATACGTGGACGAGTTGTTATCGAGATACGAGGTAAAGAACGTGGAAGAGCTATTTATGAAGGTGATAGGTTTTGACCAAACTGGCTCCTCTACTCGGTAAAGATATCAAGGATCTGATCCGAGATCCTAGGATAATGATACCCTTCGTGATCTCAGCACTGATAATGCCCATAATCGGCGTAGTGATAGGGACCTCTTACCAACAGACCATAACGGCTGTGCTTACGAAGCCTATAACTGCGGTATCAATCGTATGTCTAGACAACACAACGTACTCCAAAGTTTTGCTGAAGTACCTAGAGTCGATGAGCAACGTCAAGCTGTACACATATCACAACTTAAGCGATGCTCTAGCGAACTCACCTACCAACTCGATAATAGTCATACCCCCCGGGTTCGGCTACGAATTCGAGCATTACCTCGAGAAAGGTGGGAATCCTCCGCAGATAATAGTCGTTCAAAAGGTTCGTAGCATGGGAATGGGATTGAAGAGTCTCAGAGCTTCTATAGCCGCGTCCATAGTTATCAACGCTCTGAAGAGCATAGCGATGGAGATATACAACGTATCGCCCCACGTTATACAAGTTGTCACAAACCCTGCTTACTCCATACCTCTAGTATTCATCGTTAACAGAGATGTTTTCTTGCCCGCTAGCCCTCAGTACATCAACGCGATTACCATACCCTTAATCATAGTACCCATAATAGTCGCAATCATTGGGGGAACGATATTGCAGATGTCAGCTACATCTATGGCTCTAGAAAATGAGGTGCGCACGCTCGAAACGCTACTTACCTTCCCAATACCTAGGGTATACATAGTGCTTTCCAAGATCTTCAGCTCCTTCGGGGTGGGGTTGCTTGGATCAACGCTAAACATAGTAGGGTTCTGGCTCTATACAATGATAGTGATCAACAGCTTCGGTTCAATCAAGAGCTTCTCCTCAATGGCGCTTCCACGCCAGTTATTAGAAGCGCTAGGGATAAAGAACCTCGTTAACCCTATCGCACTCATGGTTCCCGGACCCTCTATGGCTGTAGCCGTAGCGCTTAGCGCCATCATATCAATCCTATTCCTAGCAGTGCTCGGCGTACTCATAGGGTCTCTATGCAGCGATGTTAGGATAGCATCTACATTCATGTCCGTGATAATGCCGCCGTTAATAATAGGAGTTTACTTCATTGGCTTCGTAGACCCACTGCAATTACCAACCAACGTGTTGTACGGGCTACTATCGGTTCCATTGATACAGACAGCTATCGTGTCGAAGCTCGCAATCACAGGGGTGTGGGTCGAATACATACCTGTGGGCCTACTACTGACAGGGGCAGAGACCTTGCTCCTAGGTTTCGCAACGGCTAAACTCCTTAACATGGATAAGCTGGCATGCATTCAGTACAGGCTTAGTAGAAGGTTTAGACGCTGAAGACATTTACCTTCATCCATCCCCGTTTTTAACGGGTTCGAGATTCCGAACAAGGTCCCTGATTTGAGATCCCTTAGCCTCGCCAAATGCTTTAAGCGTAATTGAGCAAAACGCACACACCTCTTTCTGAGCCATCATCCCGCAGTGCTTACATAAGCTACTTCTAAGCTTACCGAGGTCGTTTTCGTACTCCTTCTCCAACCTATTGATGAAGCTCAGCTTCGCACCCGGATGCTTCTTCTCGATGACGTTGAACACGTACTTCATCAGCTCGTTCACAGGGTTCTGCCTGGCGTAGGGACAAACATTACGTGCGTACGGAACGTTCCGAATCAATGCATATGCTAATACTTCACGCTCAGATATCTTCATCAACGGTCTTATCCGAGGACTGGCCCCGGGAACTGCCGGGATTATGCTAGAAGGCTTGAGAGGATGGTATCCCCCAAAGATAACGTATTTCAGTGTGAATGACACGACGTCGTCTAGATGATGTCCCGTAGCTATGGCAAAACCCTTCTCTACGCCGAAAACGTTGAACACGTATCTCTTCACAAGTCCGCACACCGAACACACATCCCTACGACTCTTACTAGCTAGGAGCTCAACGCTTGATCCAAGGGCTTTCCCTACGTCAACGATGTACAAATCGATTCCCAGCTCCGAGCAATACGATTCCACAACCCTACGGCTACTAGCCAAAGCGTCTATACCTACATCAACATAGAGAGCAACTAAATCGAACCCCATCTCTTTAGATAGATCGTGGAGAATCGTTAACATAACCATGCTATCCTTGCCCCCCGATACGCACGAAGCAACCCTCTTAGGGATCCCACTCGAAAACGCTTTTTCAAGTACTTTGCGTACTCGGCGATTGATGTACTCAACAAAGTGGTCTCTACATAAAGACATCTTAGCGTATCTAAGAACGATCTCCGCTTCCCTATCGCATCTAGAGCATCTCATAGCAGTAGACCACGTGAACCCTGAGCACTGAACCTCTAACTACCTTAGATTTTGGAGTTAGCAACCTACCCTCATCTCCCTGAACGACCACATCTTCATACTCTAGTCCAACCATAGCCAGTATCTCGTCGACAGTCGCTCTATCTCTGAAGACGAAGAACTCTTTTTGACGTCCACACCCAATTATCTCGACCCTGATCATCGTCTCCACACCCTTATCAGTAAGTACGCAACGATTACTGCTTGCGCTATGAGTACCGCGATTAGTATGTAGAGAACACTACCTATGCCTAAGCCAGGCTGCGGAGGGGTACGAGCAGTACTACGCGTAGAGATCATTGTATGCGTTCCCTTAACTATCACCACAGCTTTCCCCAACGTCTCTAACAGATCGTCTCTTAGCGGGGATAAGGGTAGAACGTTGCCAAGCTCTTTAACCACGGTCATAGAAACGTTCTTAACATCTTTAGCTGGCACCGATCCCCAGATCGTTAAGTTTAGTGCAGCGAGCGACCCATTTCCAACAACTTTCATCCTCGCTCCAGCGATGGTCGTGTTTTCGAAGAGTTCGTACGTTAGTAGCAACGGCTTCGCGAAGCCCGTTATAGCTACAGGTATGAATCTAGAGAACTTCAACAACACGCTAAGGGTCTCAAGCTCCGAAACTACCCTTAGAGGTGATTTCTCGCTACCACTAGCGATAGCCGATGCCACGTCCAGTGCCAACGGTACTAGGCAAGATATTGAAGAGAGTTCTCCATACACATCTCCTCTAGCTTCGAATGTAGCGCTGATCACTCTTCCCGATATCAAGAGCGTTGCGCTAGCACTACCCTCTGACCTAGACAAATACTTGCAAACCGATTCAAGACCTTTCAGATAGGCATACATACCGATATCTAGGGTAGCGCCAGAAGCATCTATCGATACGACGTTTCCCTTGCCCTCGGGTCTAACACTGATAAAGACCTTTCCGACGCTATCGAAGTACTTGATCTTCTCAAGCGCTTCGGCGACGTACTTAGTTATGTCCACCGACATCGTTTTATTGAACTCTCGACGCCCTACGATGTACATGGAGTACCTAAAAACATCTATTCGCGCAATCCTCTTCGATACGTGCATCACCAGGAACACGCTTTCCCTAGCTCCCGATCCTCCAGAGATTATGGATGAAGATACGTTTACAACAATCAGCCCTGCAACGCTTCTGGAATCTAGCTTCATCGCAATTACTCCGCTGTAGTTAATCCCTTTACCAACGTAGGCGAGTTCTACTGCTTTTAGATACGGTGATTCCAGCACGTCGAAGCTTCCGACGAAGTTGGTGTTAGGCATAGCACACAATACCTGAGCTCTCCCTGCCCCAACTATTATCACACATCTACGACGCTGAGAGCTAGCCTGCGCAGACAGTGGTGATGTCAAAGCGATGAGATTCGCGATCGCGAGAACCACAAATAAAAACGCTATAGCTGTTGCACACAGCCCTTGTTTTCTCATCGGGTCACCTAGTTTCGTTGAAACGTATCCCTCTTCTTAATATTATTGGAGAGTTAAGCATCGCAATAAAGGTTCTGCCCGTGAAGTACCTGGCTTCAACGCCTCGCTTCCTGAGCCTCTCATCAATTTCCTCAGCTGTTATGCTATAGGGATCGACTCCCCTGAGACCCATGACGAAGTTGCATACGTAGCCAAAGGATGGAATCCATGAGTAGTACTCTACCACGCGAGGAAACGCCTTCTTAACAGCTTCAACTATAGAGTTGTAAACGTCTTCGAAGAAGAAGCTGTTGCCAGCTTGCGTAACCATGATGCCCGGCTCATTAAGTTTCTCGTTAACGAGCTCGTAGAACTCTTTCGTGTATAGCTCCTTAGCTATCTCGCTACTGTACGGATCAGTGAGATCTAGTATCACAACATCGAACTTCTCCCGTGTTCTCGCAATGAACTCCTTACCATCCGTTATCACAACCTTAGCTCGTGGATCATTGAATGCCCCCCGATGCATGTCCTCCAAGTACTTCTTAGACAACTCAACGACTTCCTCGTCGATGTCCACCATCACCGCCTGCTCGACGCAACGATGCTTCAGAACCTCTCTAAGCGTCGCACCTTCTCCACCACCAACGATCAGAACTCTCCTAGGATTCGGATGCAAGGTCATTGCGGGGTGAACGAGGGATTCGTGATATATGTACTCATCGATGGCCGAGCTCTGTATGTATCCGTCGAGAACTAGGCTTTTTCCAAAATCCTCGAGATCCGCGATTATAACTTCCTGATACTTCGTCCTCTTAGCGACATACAACCTCTTTACCTGGACGATCATTATCGATCTCTTCCCAACTCCCTGAACGACTGCCAATCCCATTACGTAGGGTATGAGCATGAGCACCCCGAGAATGCGACTCGAGCTCGAAGATTAAAGATTTTAGTCTTCGCAGCATCTCTAATCGGAGTGATGAGCACGCTAAACGCTGATCCGTGATGAAGGGCCAAAGCGCTGAAAGTCTTAGCGATGATTGCTTACCAGAACATTTTCTTATCGAGGATGAGAACAAGATGAGAATAGGTAGATATTGGTGCCGCCGGGGGGACTTGAACCCCCGACCGCCCGGTGTCTAGTGCTTAGCCCCACCTTCAGCCGGGCGCTCTCCCAGCTGAGCTACGGCGGCTCCAGAGAGTCGTGGCTATATGGGGAAAATAAAGCTTGTTGATCTTAGCTAATCTATGAAGTCCTGCGTCTGTATCTTTGAGGGGATGTACACATCCATGAGGAACTTAAGCCCTTTACCTGCGAGAGCCTCGATCTCAAGCTTGCTCTGTTTCTTCAAGAATATGTTTATCTCTTTGATCCACTTCGGAGTCTTGAACCACTCGTAGTTCATGAGTTCCTGCGCTCTCTTGATATCCGTCTTCTTAGCCTTGATTATGAAGTTCTTTCTCTCGGTCTCGGTTAAGTAAGGCTTCTTCTTCGTTTCCGGATCACCGAAGATATCGGTCATGCTGACGCCGAGGAACTTGGCGTTGGGAGTCGCTAACCTCTCAGATTCGTAGGAAAGTGTTATGGATCCTATCTTGAAGACACTGTATATGTACCACCCATACGGATCTGCATCGGTTAGCACGTATATGGGTAAACCAAGCTCTTCGTTCAATCTCCTAACGAACCTTCTAGTCGCCCTATCGGGCTGGCCAGCGCTTGTTATTAGTATCGCTCGGTACTTCTTCCAGAACCCTGCTCTGTGAAGCTGTTGAAACACTGCGTCTTTCTCCACCACGAGGACGAACTCCGCGTTAACATCTATGAACTCTATGAGGTCTGGGGTAGGCTCAATTGCGTAAGCTCCGTGACCCATCTTGCTAAGGTCTATGACGTCGTCGCCGCTTCTTATCCTCATATCTCCAACCACCTTGCCCTTCTCCTTGCTGAGAATAAGCATCTCTTCACGTAGCAGACCTACGAAGACCTCTATGTCGCGTAGAACCGCATCGCTTTCGCGTTGCTCATCCCAGGTGTTTTCCTCGACCGCTCTACCACGATGATCTCTGTACTTAATGGTGTGCTTGCCGCGGTAGTAAAGGTCTCTAATCGTTGGGTACTCGTTATTCACAAGCGCTTCGTATATGATCGAGGCCATCAACACCGTCTGCATGAACTTCCTAGCTTCTCTAACATCTAGGAAGCTCCTGTCGAAAACCTCGGAGCCCAGCAGCAACAGCTTCCTATCCTTATCGTATATCGTGTTGCTCAACGTTCTCTTAGGTATTAGCATGCGGGGCTCTTCGCCACGAAGTACCTTCTCCACTATTTCTAGGAACCTCCGTCTAACCATCTCCACCGCTCGCTGTCGAGCCTTCATATCTACAGAGGAAGTGAGCTTGCGCTCAGACACCCTTCACCACCTTACTCTACTGATAGAACTACGTCTCTCACAGAGCTTATCCCCTTAGGTAGCTCACCTATCTTCATCTTCACTAGCTCGAATAACTTGCTCTCTAGGAGCTCTTGCGTAACGCCATTCGTGGCAGGGTTAGGCTTCGATACGAAGACTGCGAGACTCCGAGCTATTTCGGGGATGTATTTTACCAGCGTTATCGCTTTCTTCTGAAGCTCCTCCTCTTTCCTCTTCTTAATCAAGTACGTCTTGAGCGCGCGAGCTACGTGGCGAACACCGTTCTCGATCTCACTCTCTATGACTGGAACATCTGCGACGCTCTCCTTCCCAACACCCTTGTAAGGTATCTTAGTACCGCATATATGGACAAGTATTGCTAGTGGAGCTGGGAACTGAACCCCGTAGTAACTCCAGTCTATGTTCTCCGTAATCACCTTCCACGCTACGTCGGTCTTCTCATCGTATAGCAACGGGATCTTGTTTGCGTATCTGAAGAGTATCGGCGTTTCGCTTGGCTGAATTGCGCCTCCGAAAGCTATCCCAACCTCGACTATTATCGGATGACCTTCGTAGACAACGGGTTTACGAGTCACCGCCTCGACGAACTCTGGTTGGAGAATTGCTTGCAGACCTATCTTTATTAGCTCGGCACCTATTGGCGATAAGTGGTCGGATCTCGGTGCACGAAACTCGTTGTATTCGCGCAACGCTTTGTACAGAGCTTCGATCTCGGCTTGCGATAAGGTTCGGGGATCCTTACCGGGGTCGAAGCCGTACCTACTGAGGAAACGTTCCGCCGTTACCTTACCAACCCCTTGAAACTCCATGACTAGGAAGTCTAGAAGCGTCTTCGCATTCGTCGATCTGAGCATCATTCTAAGCATCTCTAGATCAACTCCGTGGGGATGAGGCTTCGTTTCCCGAGGTGGTGGAGGCATGTTCTTCGTGACCCTTCTGTAGATGTAGACATCACCGTCGGGCGTTCTAAAGGTTATATTTGCGTATGGCGTTACAATGGCTGTTCTCCTAATGTACTCGATTATCCTCGATTTAGCTCTTCCCCAATCACCCTCTATGGCTACCTTAACGAAGGTTCCGTGCCAATCGCTGTTCTTAGGCCAAGACGCGCGGTGAAGTATCACGGGCTTGTTCTCCTTGATATCGATCATTATCTTGAATGCGTATATCCTCCTAGAGCCTATGGGAGACGTTATTACCTCGACGGGCTCTCCCACTGTCATCTGTCCGTAGAGCACCACCATCTTTGCGCCAAGCCCGAACATTCCTCTAGTCTGCCGTAGAACGTATTTTGAGCTAAACAATACCTTTCCGAACGCTTCGGGTACGTACTGCGGAGGTATGCCTATGCCATTATCCTTAACGGATATCCTGTATACATAGGTCTTGACCTTATCCCTATCTATCCTTATCTCGATGTCTGGGAGAATCCCGTGAGCGTCCGTAGCGTCTAGAGCGTTTTCAACAAGCTCTCTAACGGATTGATAGAGGGCTCTAGCTGGGTTCGAGAAGCCCGCTATCTCCTTGTTCCTGTAGAAAAACTCCGCTGGGCTTATAGCTTTGAACTTCTCTACGGACATAGCCACACCCAGCACTCGGTATCGCTATAAGGTCTTGCTTCCAGTAGTAGTAACTACCTAGTGTACCCGTCTAATAAGCAGTCATATGTATAGCGAGGATCCGTGTATAGCGTGGTTATATGCACTACATGTATAGCGCGCCGTATAGCATTATGGGTAGCAACAACGTAGCGTCGCCGTAGACCACTACGTGTCGAGCGCACTGCTTTATCTTGCCCCAGGTAATCGCCTCGCGCGGTCGTGCGCCGCTGAGCGATCCATCCCATTCCACGGCTGTTGTCACGTACACGCTGTACTCCATACCGCCCGCGAACTGCGACCACCACAGCGCATGATGTTTGCTTATCCCTCCGCCAATGAGTAGCCCACCGACCTTCTTCGCGTGAAAGAATATGTTGGCAAGCTCCTCCTGGTCCTTCAAGGCATCTATCTTCAACCCTCTAAGTTTTGAGTAGGTGAGCAACGTCGTTCCGAAGGCTCCATCAACGAAACCTGGGACGTATACGGGCACGTTCCTATCCGAGCACGCTCTAAGAATCGAATTGCCATCGCTTATCCTTTTACCTATTTCATGAAGTAGCTCGCGTATACCCCACGCATCATCTCTCCGTTTCACCTTGACCACGTCATCGAGAATTCTATACAGCACCTTCTCTATGAGCGGCCCGTAGTCGCTGATGGGTATGAAGATGTTTCCAAGTCTGTGGATCCCCCGATTCGCAAGCTCAACATCATCAACATCGAACCTACCCTTTAAGTACTTAGCCCCGAAGCTCCTAGCGATGTCGTGGTCGAGGGTTCCACACGTGGTCACGACGACGTTGAACAGACCTTCCTTGATCGCTTGCGCAATCAAGCCCCTGATCCCGGTGGCTACGATGTTGGCGGTGAACGCGAGGATCCTCACGTCGCACTCACGGCGAATCAGCTTCAATAATTCTATCGCTTCCACCAAGTGCTGAGCCATGAAACCGTGTATCCTCTTGTAGAGCTCTACCAGATCCTCGATCCTCATCCCGGGATTCAGAGTAACGTCGTTAACGGGCTCCAACTCCACGGCTAACTACCTCCAGGAACTGGCTTTGCGGAACCTCGATTTGACTCCATCTAGCCAGATCCTTAATGACTATCGTACCTCTCTCGAGCTCTCTCCTACCTATAACGGCTACGTAGTCGAATCCTTTCCTTGCTGCGTACTCGAACATTTTCGAAAGCCTCTTGCTCTCACAGAGCTCGACCTGCACTACGAAACCGTTAGACCGTGCCAAACTAGCTAATCGATGCAGCTCTCTGAACGCCTCAACGCTTCCGATGGCTAGCGCCAATATCTTCACCCTCTTCGGAACCTCAAACCCCTGATCCATCAAGGCCAGCGCTGTCCTCTCGACACCTATGGCGAACCCCGTCATCTTCTCCGGGGATCCGCCGTATACGCAGGTTAGGTTGTCGTAGCGACCTCCGCCAGCTATGCTAAGCCCTAAGCTAGGTGAAACAACCTCGAATATCATCCCCGTATAGTAGGCTATGCCCCTGGCAAACCCTAGGTCTACGAAGAAGTTCTTTACGCCGAAACTCGATAACTGTTCACAGACGCTCTCGACTACATCGAGCTCCGAAACAACGTTAGTCAGCCCTAGATCGTTCAGCTCTCCACGAACCCTATCCAAGACCTTGCTCAGCTCCACGTACTCAACGCGTCGATGCTTATTCAGTACTTCAAGCGCTTTAGCAACCTGGGAGTTACGCGAACCCACTAGCTCTCTCGCCTTCTCAACAAGTCCTTTATCCAGCAGATGCAGCAACTCTTCCTCTTCCCTAGATCCTAAACCCGCAACTTCAGCAAGCCTTCTTATAACCGCTATGTTGTTGATCTTGAACTCGTAGTTCTTCAATCCCACCCTCTTATAGAAATCGTCGAGTAGAAGAATGAGCTCAACATCGTAGTGAATACCGTCTGCCCCTATCACCTCGACACCTGCTTGAGTGAATTCTCGATACCTACCACGCTGAGGCTCGTCGTATCTGAAGACCGATCCTACATAGTACAGCCTTATCGGTTTCGGCTCGGCCTTCAAATACCTTAGATACGCTCTGACAACGCTAGGCGTAAATTCCGGTCGTAATGCAACTTCTCTACCACCTTTATCAACGAATACATACATACTGTTCCTAATCTCCTCGCCCGATTTCAATGCGAAGAGCTCGAACCTCTCTATGGTAGGGGTGATTATCTTTCTGTAGCCGTAACTAACAGCTACATCCTCGAAAACTTCAGAGATGAAGGTTAGGAGCTCGCTCTCTGGATACAGAACGTCTCTCATCCCTCTGACAGGGTCTAGAGATACCTTGGTCAAACTACTCACCTCCGCTCGATCTTCGGGAAGACCATTTTAGTAACTTCGTAGTAAGTCACATCACCGTACATGTCGACGACCGCTATCATCACCCGGCAATCCTTCCTAAGCCCTCTCTCAACGAGTGAGAGGAGCTCGCTGGGCCTAACCTTGGCATTCTCCTCGTAAACGTATATACATACCCTCTCACGGTCGATCACGAGCTCGTTGGGCTCCACACCCACGTCCGGAACCTTACCCCTTCGTCTGAGATCTAGGTACGTTGAGAACAGTATCCACAGATTTCGATCTCCGAAGATCTTTACGAATTCCTCGAGATCGACTTTCCTACCCTTCTCATCCACAACCTCTGCTTTACCTACGTAGAGAAGGTAAGCGATCATAACCGGGTTAGGGCCATGCCTCACCATGTAGCAGCACTCACGGATCTTCTCTGGGCACTCAATTATCTCAATGCCTCTACTGCTCGTGATTCTGAACCGAGCTTTACTCACGGCGATACTCACCGGATCTCGGTAAAGTACATAGGAAAGAGTAAATATCTCTACTCGTCAACATTCGGAGGTGCTGGCGTTGCCAAACTTTCCATACCCGTTGAAGATAAAGCCCATCGAGTGGCTAGATGGGCGAGTACGTTGGCTCGATACGCGTCTCCTACCATACGAAGAGGTGTATCGCGAGAGCGACGATTATGAGAGAATCGCGAAAGCAATAGAGGACATGGAGATCAGGGGAGCTCCCGCGATAGGCGTAGCGGCGGCGCTGGCCGTCGCAGCCGAAGCTCATAGGTACAAGGGATCGTCTACCGAGGAGCTCAGGGAGAGGTTGATCAAAGCCATCGATAGGCTGTCTAGAACCAGGCCCACCGCCTTCAACCTCTTCTGGGCACTCAACAAGATCAGAGCTACCTGCATCGATAGCGACATCGCTTCCGCTGAAGAGCTTCGAGAGTGCGTAATCAGAACGGCTTTATCGATAATGGAGTCCGATATAAGAAGCAACATGGAGATGGGTAGGAACGGGTCTAAGCTCATAGAGGACGGAGACGTCGTGCTGACGCATTGCAACGCAGGAGCTCTCGCCACAGCGGGGTTCGGCACAGCGTTGGGCGTGATCAGAGCCGCGTGGTACGAAGGTAAGAGGATAAAGGTGATCGCAACTGAGACCCGGCCTCTGCTTCAGGGAGCTCGTCTAACTGTTTGGGAGCTTAGAAAGGAAGGAATACCTGTCACGCTTATAACGGATAACATGGTTGGCTACGTCATGAGCAAGGGATTGGTTACTAAGGTAGTCGTGGGCGCCGACAGGATACTGAGGGATGGTCACGTAATCAACAAGATAGGTACCTACATGATAGCCCTGTGTGCTAAGAGACATAACATACCATTCTACGTAGTCGCTCCCACGAGCACGATAGACATCGCCACGCCACTTAAGGAGGTCGTGATAGAGCATCGAAGCCCCGACGAGGTTAGGTATGTCCTAGGGAAGCTGATAACCGTTCCAGACGTCGACGTTCTGAACCCTGCATTCGACATAACTCCACCTGAGCTGATCACAGCCATCGTGACGGAGAAAGGAATTGTGTACCCACCGTACGACCAGAACATACCTAGGGTCGTATCGCAAACTCGATGACACCGGGTGTCAGCCAAAGGGGTTCAGTCATCGCTTCGCTCATCTAGGCCTGCGTAGCTCATCATCCGTTAAAGTACTTAGAGCAGAGCTTTACGTATCTACACTTCTTACAACCGATCCACCCAAGCCCCATCACCTCCACGAAGGGGTAACTCTGTGATTCGATCAACTCGGTTCCAGATACGTGTTGAACTGCTATACAGGTTGGCGCGGTCGCAGAGATTTCGCATGGTTTGAACATGTACAGAGAGAAGCGGAGGTACAGATTCGCGAATCGACGAACATACTCACTCAGGTCCTCGAGGGTTCGCACTATCATCTCCTTATCCATCCCTAGATCGAGGAGGAATACCGCGAGAACAGGTGTTCTCCCCATCAGCACCCTCTTGAACCTTTCGCATACGGTGATCGCGGCCGCGATCTTGAAAGCCTTTGCAACGTTCATGGATGCGAAATCGAATCCTCGCTGCTTAAGGCGTCTGTACGAATCCAGCGAAATCTCAGGGGGAGCGAGAATCATTTTAAGCGCTTCGATAGCCAAATCCCTGGATACTCTTAAGCACAGAGGGATGATCTTGGAAATCGTTACCCCGACAACGAGCTTATCATCGCTATACGCAGCAATGTCCACCCTGTGCCTACCCTGAACAAGGTTTTGACCCAGGATTTTCGACAAAGGCCTTAGCTCGTTCTTGGATAACACCACGAACTTGTCTTCGCCAAGGCCCATAATGGGCCAGAACCCTTTTCTCGCTAACAGCGATAGGAAGAACCATGACACGGCTTCTTCCGAACACCATTCCCTTGGAACCATCCTTGCCATGACTAGCTACCTTAGCTCATCCCTGAGAAGATGTGGATTGGTGGGCCCGCGGGGATTTGAACCCCGGACCTCCGCCTCGTCAGGGCGGCGTCCTACCGGGCTAGACGACGGGCCCAACCCAACAGAAACACCAAGAAGCAGAAGCTTATAAACATTGATTAGTTTTCGCCAAGCAGCTTGCGTCTGAGCTTCTCCATGATTCCTCTGCACTGACTTCTATCGATGCCGAGGTACGTACACATGGTGTTCTCCACATCTCTGACATCGTTCGCCTTAGAGTACTCATCGAGTAGCTTAGCGTTGAGTTCGATGAACGTTCTGCCCCACTTAAACTTGGATAGGATTAGCTCAGCTTGCTCCCTAAACCCTGTTATGTAAAGAGCTGCTGCTATCGCTTCAACGCTACTCAACCTGAAGGGCTTTCCGTAGTTCACGGGGTTCGCCGCTAAGAGTAGTGGCAGCACCCTACCGTTGACCAGCAGTGTTCTCCGCTTAAGTTTCTCCAACCCGCTTTTCCACGAAGTGTCTATCACTGTGATTCCGTGCTTAGCAACAACGATTCTATCTCTAGGAAGAAGCATCTTATCCGCGAAGGGATTGAGGACTATCGATCCTCTAGGAGGTCTATGCACACGGACGGCGATGCCCAGTCTAACAAGCTTCTCCGCTGTACACTTGCTAGGGTCATCATCGCCGAAGGCAACAACGAATATCTTGATCACTCCCTGAGCCCTGTAACCAATGTTAACGAAAACTTTTATATATTGACCCTAGACGCCGGCGGGGGGACCGTGCCTGAAGCAATCGTGTTGATAAACACTGACATAGGTGCAGAAGAGGAGGTCTTGAAGCAGCTCCTATCAATTGAAGGAGTTAAGGAGGCTTACATGGTGTATGGCGTTTACGACATAGTTGCTAAGATAAATGTTGACTCTACCGAGAAGCTTAAGGAGATAGTCTCGTCGAAGATAAGGAAGATCCCGAAGGTACGATCAACACTGACAATGCTTGTCGTCGAGTCG
>JALWBS010000064.1 GCA_027037025.1 Desulfurococcales archaeon
ATGTAGGGCCCCTGTGGATGGGCTACGATGGGTGCGTCGCACACACCTTCATAGCTGGGCAGAGCAGGTACTGGGAAAACATCCTCGAAGAGATCGTCAAAACGATGAAGATAGGTCTAAGCCATGCAAAGCCAGGGACACCAGCTCGCGTCCTAGACGAGGTGCCTCGAAACGAACTGAAGAAACGTGACTATCTAGATTACCCACATCTAACCGGTCACCCAATAGGTGGTTTCTACAAACCCATCATAGCAGAATTCGTAGACTACACCCTCGAAACTAACATGGTCTTCGCATACGAACCAGCGATATACATCCCCAACAAGGGTGGAGTACGAATAGAACCACACGTGTTAACCACGAACAACGGCTATACAATTCTAACGAAGATTCATAGAGAACTGCTTACCTCTTAACAGATCCTTACCTCAGCTCCAATGCAAATCGAATCCGATACTCAGCATAGAGTCGATGAAGTACTTCACCCGATACCATGTTTAATGATCGAATCAGTCTATAACCAAATTCGAAATAGTTACGGAACACCGAGCTCTGTATCCGCAACGAGATATACCTGCAATTCCTAGACAAAGCCATATCTCAAACGATACCTCTCTAGAACCCGTGCATTCCTTAAGAGTACCCGCTTCTTTTCTTCGTTTAGATACGGATTAGGTTCTGGTTCCACAATCAGCCCTTGCTCAAGAGTCGTTAAACCGACTATTCTTAGATCCCTAAATATCCTAACTATCCTAGACTCGAGATCTCTTGGAAGCTTCGGGAGAAGTAGGTACACTTCATCGAATATCCCTCCATCGAGCTTAGCTCCTCTATAAACGAAGTGTATCGGGTTAATCAGGTAGAAGATCGCTTCTCCTAGACCTACGTATATCTGATCTAGCGAGGGTTCCTCACCTCTAGCACCCTTCACCTCGATGCCCACGATTCTAGAGCCCTTGATCGCGATGATGTCGGCGTCGGGCGTGAACATGTAGGCCGGATCCTCGCCAGCAAGCATGTTGTGACGCACATTGACGAACACATCGTAGCCTCGAGAGTCGAGCTCCAGCGCGGCTTCCCGAAGAACGTGCCTCTCCCTAACGCTCGCAGCACGATCAAGCCTATGCCTCTTCCTCATGAGCTCTAAGGGGTCGGGAACGAGTTTGTTTAGCAAGCTCTGGCCTTCCTCATAGAGCTTCTTAAGGAACTGCAGTACCTCTTTCTCGAAAGGGCTAGCCCATACAACCACGTCTCCGAAGGCTAGAGCTACCGTACCAGCAACCCTTATGAGCCCACGCCTAGACCCAAACTTCCTCGCAGCTGTCTCGGGGATTACATCGAAGCCCAGGCTCCGAAGGATCTCGGAGCTGGTCTTGATGAGGTTCGTCGAGGGCTTAAGGTATTCCTCGTACACCTCCTCCGCCCTCATCATCAACCGCTTTCCGTACCACTCAGCGGGGTAGACAACGATCTCTTCCCACGGAATGCCATGCCTAGCCTTGATAGCCTCGAGAAGCTCAACGATTCTCCTATGCACCTTAGGATCATAAGCAGGACTAAAGTACATCAACTTGAACACGAGCTCCAACACCATTACCAATATCATTAACGATGTATTAACTCTACGTAACTAATTAGATGATTAACTAGGTACTTCAGCAATCGAAGATGTCGTAGGTATCTAGAGTGTTGGAGAAGATGGGGGTACATAGTTGGCGCCGCGGCCGGGATTTGAACCCGGGTCACGGGCTCGACTGGCCGGTCCCTTCGGACCACAGGCCCGCATACTAGGCCGGGCTATACTACCGCGGCGCTGCCGTACAACATGGATCTGGAGGGGTTTATAGGCTTTGATGATCACCAAAGGGCATCGTTTCTCCTCATATGCTTGATGAAGTCCATGACTATCTCGGTAACGTTGGCTTCAAACCATCTCTCTGGACCAACTTTGAAAGTCGGAATGTACTCACCTGTGGATCTAACCATAGGTCCTCTGGCCAGGAAGTACCTATGGTCCCAAACGAGGACATCTAGAACGTCGAAGCCGCGTGTATCTGCGAACTCGTGCATGAACTGAACGGTTTCGAAGAATAGCTTGGGTAACGTAATTAGCTGAATCCCTACGAGACCAAGTTCTTCATTGATCGCAAGACCTGTGGTTATTGGTACTCTGAGGAACCTCATCACGGACTTTATGTTGTTTCCGCGGAGCATGAAGGCCATGGCGTACCCGTTGAAGTAGAGAGACCCTATCCTTGAAACACCGTACCCCGTAACAGCGAACTCCAACCTCTTGAGCCTGTAAGAGTAGTGTCTAAGAGGTTTACGAGAGATCCTCTTGTGGTACTCGTTGATGATCTTACGGATCTTGATGCAAGGGTTCTGCATTATCATGCTAAGGATCTCCAGATCTATCCAATCCATCCTAGGAGGCTTCCTAGACTTAGCCATAGGAACCTTGTCGAGAACATCGTTGCTATCGTCCAACAACATCCTATACATGTTCCTAATCAAATCAGCGCGGAGCCTTAGAGCCGTTGGAAACAGCAGATCCCTCAAAGGTCTAGCTCTATGAATCTTGGTGTACGGATAGATCCTAATACTGTACTTCTCAGCAATATCTTCAAGTTTATCCCACTTCAACTTACCACCTTCAATCGATAGGGTAGCGCCTTTGGGAACGAGGGGCGTTATGGCGTGTAGACCGGGTTTGTAGAAGTTTCTAACAACATCAGCTTTCCTAATCCTCAGATTCTCTATGACAACGACTACCCTCTTGATTCCTAGCACCGAGATGTCTATCTCCGGCTTGAGCTTGATTCCGCATCTAGAGAGCGTGAAGAAGAATAGTATGATGGCGTTCTCGGCATCCACGGTCCCGAAGAACCTCTTGGCTAACCTCGTA
>JALWBS010000065.1 GCA_027037025.1 Desulfurococcales archaeon
CTCTAACGTGGCGAGGTATTGCCCTGTGACCTGCGCGAGCGAGATCTTGGTGATGTCCAGTTCCGCGCGTTCAATCAACTGCAACAACAAGTCCAGCGGCCCGCTGTACACGGGCGTGTGGACTTGGTATTGCACTTTGTGGGAAATTACGCCGGGCATGGGGCGATTATATCACTGCGGATTGCGCGTGTATCTGCTTTCCCCTGTGCTTTCTTCTTGCAGCGTCAAGCCTGCTTTTTGAACAATGGTTTCTACGAGCGCTTCGCCTTCGCGGAAGCCGAACAGGTCTTCTTTCTCGCCTTCGTGGATTTCAATTTGGGCTACCGTGCGGAAGGCAAAGTGCTGACCATCATCGCCGCGCACCTGAACGCGCTTGCCCCAGCGGTCGGAGCGAACCGTGACTTCTGCGACTTTTTCCCAAGGGAGGTTGACCGAACGCAACCCGTTTTGAAATTCCAGCCTGTCGGGGGCAATTGTGAGCACAGTGCGGCGGTCAACCCAGTTGCCGAAGGTAGTGAGGAGCGCCGCGAATAGGAATAAGCCATACAAAGCCCAAAACGGCCACGGTATGCCGCCGACGATGAGGTAGGTGATAATCGCCGTTGCTGAAAGCAAGGCTACTATGCCCCACGCGTAGGCTTCGCCCTTGCGCGTGGGCAACAATGGCCTAAAAGTGCCTTCACGGTTTTGCTTTTCTTTGCTCATGCGGGCGATTATACCTTATCCAATCTTTGCTCTGGCTTTGTGCTAAAGGCACGGTGCAAGTACTTGCTTTGCTATTTTATGGTTGTGAGAACGGCGCGTACCATGCGGCGGTAGCGATATGTGTGCAGTATAGGAGAATATCCCTCGCAGGTAAGCAGAGTTATCCAATCTAAGGTTTTGTGCTCTAATGCCACGTTGCCCTCGTTTGGGAGGAGGAGACGGTTCTCGCGCACTTCGTAAATGTAGGTTAGCCCCCACGCGTGGATAAGTATTTTGTCGCCAAAGCGAAGCCGTTTGAGGTTTACGAAAATACCGGGTGTGTTGTCGGCGTTCCATACGTGAGCCGTGAGTACGGTGTTCCCTTGCAGGGTTGGGAATGCTGTGCCTTCCAGCCATCCCACTTCGTTACCCAACCAGCGCACGTCCCACCTATTATTACTTCTAAGTACGCCGACAATGGGGGCTGAAATCCCCAATTTTGGTATCTCTAACGTTAGTTGAGTGAAAGTGTAAGATATGCTTTGTTGTGGAAGCAGGGTCTTCAGGTGAGGCGGGAAGCCTGTTAGGGGTAATTTCGTGGATTTAGAGATGTTCAAGGAAATGGATGCTTCATCATCGTCCGATAATCCATCGTTCCAATCGTCTTTGTCAAATCTAACAGAAGGAACGCTGTCAGGGTCAATTGTGCCGGCGTGAGTGATTTCTGCTTGTACTACAAGGTTGCCGGATACATGCGCCTGCACTGTCAATGTGAGAGTAGCAGTTTTACCGACCGGCAGGGTGCCAATATTCCATTCTCCATTATTGGGGTTGAATGTACCGTTGGTAGTAGCAGTACTGATAATGGCTAAGCCCAAAGGCAAAGTGATGTTTGCAATGACGCTGTCAGCATTATAAGGTCCTGCGTTTTGCACATTTGCACTAATTTGAAAGGAGGTGTTGAGAGATGGGGTGTAGGTGTTGGCGTTAAGCCTGATGGAAAGGTCGGCAATTTGTGAGGATGAGCCGTTTACCTCTTCTCCATCTTGTAAGTTGAAATCCATAATTTTGTTGTACCAAGCAACTCCGTTGCGTATGGTCACACTGTACAAGGCAGTAGAGGATATTGCATACAGGTTAGCGCCGTCGCTCCGCAAACTAACAATGCTTGAATTTCCCCCCGGCACCCCATGCCTTTCGGCATCGCCTAAATTCGTGTAAGAAACGAAGTTCCCCGTGGCGTCGGTGGTGATTTGTAACAGGTAAGTTTTATGTCCGCTCCAGTTTCCTTGTCCCCAAATGGCGTACAGGTAGCCATTAGCCCATGTGTATCCTGCAGTGTAGCCGCCATTTGGGTAATCATCGGTCATATCATGCCATAAAGTTACGGTAGCGGGGTCGTAATTTTGGAAGGTGTAAAATCCTTTCAAGTAACGATAGGGGTTGTAACTTTCTAACCCGCCGCCTGTAAATGCTACTCCTGTTTTTGGATTGAATTCTAGAGCATTACCCCATTCAAACGGAAGTTGCGGTGTCAACTGTATTATGTGTCCCGTGGCTATATCCACGGTGTAAATGTGCGTTTTTTGTTCAAGTGTTAGGGATATTGCGTAGAGTCTGCCATTAGGGGCAAAGCCTATATCACCGAATCCGAAGTAGCCAAAGCGTGTATGGGCATCAGGCACGTCGTCATGAGTGAGGATATATTCTTGGTGGGGATTGGTATCTACATCGCGGATTACAAGAATGCGGTTGTGGTTCGTTACCAGCCATATATCCAATGCGCGCGCGTTTGATGTAAGCCTCCCTAATATCCATCCTGCCAAGAGCAGGCTCAAAGCGAATTTGTGTACCCGTCGGATGAGTGAATACATGATGATGCTTTCTCGCGTTACTTTACTTTAACTGTATAAATTGTACTACATTACCCAAAGGGAAATAGTGGTGAAGAGACGAGTTGGAGCAGATTTTCTGCTTCGTACTTCCTTCACGCGATGGTATACTTCAGTTGTGTACAGCCTCTACATTCATGTTCCCTTTTGCCGAAGCCGGTGCTCTTATTGCGATTTCAACACTTACGCCGGGCAGGAAGGGCTGATTGGGCGCTATGTTGAGGCGCTAAAGGAAGATCTGCGCCGAGTTGCTGAAGCCGCGCCGCGCGCTTTGCCTGTTCACACGGTTT
>JALWBS010000066.1 GCA_027037025.1 Desulfurococcales archaeon
ACTCTTATCTCCTCGGTGTAAACGACGGTGAGGTTCGAAGAGGGTTGTAGGGTATACATGGTCGAGTCCTACGTCAGAAGTGGTAAGAGCGTGCACATCCTTGTCCGGAATCTCGTGCAGATATCCAGGAGAATCCCCGTGTACATAGTTCTACACCCAACCGTTGTAACCATCGGGTTCAGGGGTTTGAAACGCAGCGTTGCTATAGCAACGGGTAGCGCGGTGATGTGCGAAGACGTTGAGGTGGAGGGCGTGAACTACGTTGAGCTAGCGGAGCCTACATGGATAGACGTAGGTCTGTTAGTCCCGTACCTACGCGGCGATGCGCCGAGAACCGTGAGATCGCTAGACGTTGAGATTCGTAGCGACCTTGGGGTACACTCCGTTGTGCTCACGCAAGGCGATGACCAGGGAAAGCTCGTTAACGTGATAGATGGGGGCCTCGCCTTCATCGTGGATGGTGAGGAGGTTGAGGGATCTGTCGTTGCTCTACCCAGAATGAACAAGCTGTTCTTGATGCTTAAGACGCTGAATGTAGGCGGAGTTTGTCGAGCTAGGGTTGCGCGCATGGATCTTGATCCCCGGCTTAAGTACTTCGAGGAAGATCTCGTAGCGATAGGCGGTAGCGTAGCCGTGAGTGGATTGGGTAAGGGGTATCTAGTGCGCTTCGAGCCCATCGACGAAACATCGCTGAACCTGTTAGCTGCTACGGTGTTTACGGGCCTCGTAGTTCCAGTGAATAGCCCCGTGGCGAGAGCGCACCTCTCAATGCTTGTACATTAGAAGCCTACGACCTGTGCACATCTATGAACTGGATTAATCGCTCCAGCTTATCCACGGGCAGAATAGTTAGCCAGTCTATCACGTGTCCTAGAAACCTAGGCTTCTCGCCCGTAATAGACTCCATGATTTCCCGCGCTACGTCGTCGATACTCATGTCGGTGACGTCTATCTCCATAACCATCTCTTCCCCGAGCTCTTCAACGGCGTTAATTGTGGGTACCGAGAGTAGCTCAGCTTCGACGTTCTCAACGATCTTCTTGATCGGCCAGTTCTTAGCTATCAATCTGTCGAGTAGCTTAAGGGGATCTAATCTCAGTACCACGACGATCTCCAGTATATCCCTAGGAGCTACCTCAGCGTAGTGGCTATCGAGAACGAATGGGCCTAGCGTTTCGTAGAGCCTTCGCAAGTACTTCCGCACGGCATCCTCGTCGATAACGTAGCTTTGCCTCTCCTCGTCGTACTCGACGTACAATCCTTGCTCGACGACTACCTTCGACAGATCCACGTGTGGAATGCCAAGCATTTCAGAGAGTTTCCTTGACACGGAGCTCTTACCAACGCCGGGGGTTCCAGATACTCCGAGAACCTTCATCTCGTACACCGAGCTAAGCTGCTTTGTTGCTCAGTGTAGCTAGCGTTCATCACGGGTCAGGGGCCGTAAGACTCATCACCAATAATTAAGTTATAAGCTTAATATATAGGATTTCGGAAATGAAATCATTGATGATTAGAAGTGCGAGGGAGATAATCGACGAGCTTAAAAAGGTGTTCGAGAAGGACTTTTGGCGTAGCTACGTTCTCGATGTTCATAAGAGGCTGAACTACTCCAAGATCGAGTTCACGGTGTTTCTAGCTCTGTGCACAACGTTCATAGCGTTGTCCGCCATCACGACCCCCATCCCCTTCTGTAGCTCCGCACCTCCGTGGGTACGCTACCTCAAGTACGTATGGCTGTTCTACTTACCCATAGCGTTGGTCATCATATACTCGATATACAGATTCAATCCCAGGGTAGATTACGGAGGTCTGCGGAGGGTTGTGCAGCGAGAGCGTTACAGAGTGATATTCCAGATAGTTACCAGAGGCTTTGAGATAGACGCTGTTGAGCGTGGAGTAAGATCCGTGATGTTCTGGGCTCCACGCTATTTGAAAAGTTTTGAGGTGTGGATAGTAACCGAAGAGGACATTCCTGAGAGCTCGCGTGCGAAGCTACGGCAACTGGAGGAGGTTTACGGTGAGAAAATACGTGTTTTATTCGTGCCGAAGAACTTCGAGACATCTAGGGGAACCAAGTACAAAGCTCGAGCACTTTGCTACGCACTCGAAGTTAGGAAGAGGCTTGGCTACGTTGACGATAGGACGTGGGTCTACCTCATGGATGAGGAGAGCGTGGTTGGCGAAGACACGGTTGTGAGCATAGTCGAGTTCATCGAGAGATCGTATAGAGATGGTAAGATGGCGGCTCAGGGAATGGTTGTCTACAGCAACTTCTGGGGTAAGAACATCCTAACGAGCTTGTTCGACAGCGTTAGACCTCTGCAGGACCTCACGTTAATGAGGTTTCAGTACGAACGCGGTAGACCCATTTTCGCGGTTCACGGATCCCACATGCTGATTCGAAGCGATCTCGAAGCTGAGATAGGGTGGGATTTCGGCCCCGTAATGGCAGAGGACCTAATATTCGGGCTCGTATCGTCTTCTAGAGCGGGAAGGGTGTGGGGATGGCTGCGCGGGAAGCTTTATGAGCAGAGCCCTTTCACGTTGACGGATTTCATTAAGCAGAGGCGTAGGTGGGTATGGGGAATAATAGATGTGCTTAAGCATGAAGACGTGAGTAGAAAGGATAAGACCCTCGTGGGTCTCAACTACTTGCTATGGCTAGGAGGGTTACCGGCAGCGATAGTAAGTGTGCTGAACCTTGTCGTTCCAACTCCTTTACCGAGCTTGGCCATGATACCATTCCTAGGTCTGTTAATGGCGGTGTGGCTCTACATATACTGGGAGGGTTGCAAGATAAACCTGTGGCATCTAAGCATAGACCGAAGAATCAAGAAGATGCTTCAATTCGCAGCCTTGAT
>JALWBS010000067.1 GCA_027037025.1 Desulfurococcales archaeon
TCTCTACCTTGGCCGCAAATCCTGTCCCCTGGCCGCGCCTCTGCGTCCTATGATCATTTCAGGTAAGGCTACCTTTTATGATGCCTTTAAGGCCTATCAGCACAAGGGATTGATGCCCTTCCATAGTGGTGATGGCGAGTTGTCCAAACGGGATATCTACTGGCTCGGCCTTGGTAAGGAACGTCATTATTACTGGGAGGGTGAAGCTGCTGAATTTGCCGATATTTCTGGTCTGGAGAGAATGCAGACCCGCGTCCGCCACGACCAGCCCTTGTCCCGGAGCCGGTGGCAGTTCTCTCCAAGGCGGGAGCATTATCTTTATCTGCCTGGAGGTGAGTGATGTATTTTTCGCGTGTCCGGGTCAGGCCGGAAATATTCAGAAAAACCCGACTGGTAAAGGTGCTGGCCGACAACTCCTATACACCGCATCGCCTGCTGTGGGATCTCTTTCCTGACGAACAAAAGAGGTGCTTTCTGTTTCGGGAGGAAATAGCCCGTGAGCAGTTGGGCATCCGTGGCGGTGTCCGGGGAGAGCCGGTGTATTACCTCGTATCATCGGTAAGGCCTGGAAGTAAGGGCTCAAACCCCATCTTTACCGTTGAGAGCAAGGCATACCATCCCCGCCTGCAGCAGGGGGACATCCTTTGTTTCGATCTGCGGGCAAATCCGGTGATCACCAAATCAGGCAGAAAACACGATGTAGTCATGGATGCCCAGAGAACCTTTTTAAAGGCACTATGCAATGAATTTCGCCTTCTGGATCATGTACCGGATTCCTTGAAAAAAGGTGAACTCAAAAGAAGCCTGTTGCGCCATGGCGGTTCAGCCCTGGATGCACGGTTGACCTCGTTACTCAGGGAAGATCCTCTGTACGCAGACAGACTCGAACAGAGAATGACCTTGGGTGACAAGCTCAACTGGTCTATCAAGGCCATGGTTGATAGGGAGCTTGTCCGCTGGGTTGAACAGAAGGGAAAACAGCATGGCTTTGCCCTTTTACGGGACCGGCATGGTCTGCCAAAACTCCAGAACAGCGCATACCGTTGGCATGGGCTGCACAACAAGGGAGCCAAAGAGAAAAGGGCAGGTTTCAGCTCTGTTGATTTTACTGGTGATATACGGGTAACAGATGTTCAGAAATTCACCAAAGCGCTTTTTGAAGGCATTGGCCGTTCCAAGGCATTTGGCTGTGGTTTGATGTTGGTAAAAAGATGTAACTGATGACCGGCAAACCGGCCCGCTTTTTATCAATATATGTGGTCTTTGCACAGGGTTAAACTGTTACATTCTTAAATGGAAGGGCTTGATTTATGGCTGAACCAGGTTTGCCACCTTTAAAACCAATACCGATCAAGGAACGGATATCTGTCCTCTTCATTGAACGGGGGCGCATAGATGTGAAAGACGGCTCATTCGTGGTGATCGACAAGGATGGGCGCACCCATATTCCGGTAGGCGGAGTTTCATGTCTGATGCTGGAACCCGGCACCAGGGTATCACACGCTGCCGTCACATTGGCGTCACGGACAGGATGCCTGCTCGTCTGGGTTGGAGAGGCTGGAGTTCGTCTCTACGCGTCCGGGCAGCCTGGCGGGGCGCGTGCTGACCGCCTGCTATATCAGGCAAGACTTGCCCTGGACGATAGCGCAAGGTTAAAAGTTGTCCGCAAGATGTATGAGCTTCGCTTCAAGGAAAAGCCTCCGGAAAAAAGAAGCATCAAGCAACTGCGCGGTATAGAAGGGGCAAGGGTGAAAAAGATGTATGAGATGCTGGCCCGGCAATACCGGGTTAAGTGGACACGGCGCAATTACGATCATGACAACTGGGGCAGCGGCGATGTCATTAACCGCTGCCTGAGCTCGGCCACGGCCTGCCTGTATGGCCTGTCCGAGGCCGCCATCCTGGCTGCTGGCTATGCCCCTGCTGTTGGTTTTATCCATACCGGCAAACCTCAGTCGTTTGTTTATGATATTGCCGATATTTTCAAGTTTGAAACAGTTGTACCCATAGCTTTTAAGGTTGCTGCCAAGAAACCGGACGACCCTGAACGTGAGGTCCGGCTGGCCTGCCGGGACAGTTTCAGGCAGACAAGACTGTTAAAACGTATAATTCCTGTTATTGGTGAGATTCTGGCTGCTGGCGGTCTTGAACCACCAGCAGCACATCCTGAGTCTGTGCCAGTGGCTATACCCAATAAGGAGCAATTGGGAGATGATGGTCATCGTGGTTGAGAATGTTCCGCCCCGGTTGCGAGGGCGGCTCGCAGTCTGGCTTCTTGAAATACGGGCTGGAGTTTATGTAGGCAAGTATTCCCGGCGGGTCCGCGAAATGATATGGGAACAGGTTGCTGAGGGCATTGGAAACGGCAATGCTGTATTAACCTGGTCAACCAACACCGAGTCTGGATTTGACTTTATGACGCTCGGTAAAAATAGACGTATTCCTGTTGAGATGGAAGGGATTAAACTTGTCTCTTTTTGCCATGAAACTATGCAGGAACTTTAGCATATTGATATGTCGAGAAACCTTGGTACTTTTAAGGCCTTGGCAATTTTGTCAATATTTCAGCAGGTTGCGTGAAGTATGTTCCCCACATACGTGGGGATGAACCGAAAAGTTTCTGGATAATCTGCGCAGGTACCAGATGTTCCCCACATACGTGGGGATGAACCGGCTGTGGCTCCTCATAGCCTTCATAATCTATCATGTTCCCCACATACGTGGGGATGAACCGATGTTTGCGGCGTCTCAAATGCCGATGCCGGAATGTTCCCCACATACGTGGGGATGAACCGTGGCTCAAGTACACGGCCTGACTCTTACACACCTCTGACG
>JALWBS010000068.1 GCA_027037025.1 Desulfurococcales archaeon
GCGTGTAGAGGCATCGTGTTTATGACTTCGTGGACGCGATCGCGCTCAAGCTCTATCCTAGCTTTGTATACGTGCTCAGCAGTAACTCTATCGCATCCCTCCCTCTCAGCTATCTCACCTGCAACTCTTAGGAGATCCAGAGCTCTTCTAGCATCTCCGTGTTCTCGTGCTGCTAAGGCTGCGCAGAGGGGTATCACCTCATCATCGAGAACACCTGGCCTAAACGCTAACTTAGCTCGTTGACGCAGTATGTCCTCGAGTTGAGGAGCGTTGTAAGGTGGGAACACGAGCTCGACTTCCCCTAAGCTGCTTCTGACCCTAGGATCCAACGATTCCACAAACTTCAAATCGTTTGTTATCCCTATAACCGTGAGTCTGGAGGTGGATAGTTCTTCGTTGCATCTCGTTAAGCGATAAAGCAGCTCATCGCCGTGCTTACGGACGAGGAAATCTATCTCATCTAGAGTTACGATCATTAAGCTAGCCCTTACATCCAGGGCTTTGAGAAACCTTCTGTAGGCTTCTGCAGTGGATATCCCCGTGAACGGTAGCCTGAGCCCTAAGCACTCAGCGAGACGAAGTATCACGCGATATGTAGTGTTATCCTTCCGAACGTTTACATAGCACACAGATATGCGAGAACCGATTTCACGCGCCTTCTCCTCCAACTTCCTAAGAACGAACTTAGTAACAGCAGTCTTCCCAGTTCCAGTCAAACCGTATATGAATACGTTGCTAGGCCTAACCTGCTTCAGTGCTGGAGCTAGTATCGATGCTAGCTTGGCTATCTGCTCTTCCCTATGGGGAAGCTCGTCGGGAATGTAGTCAGGTCTCAGCACCTCTCTGTTCACAAATATCGACGATCGAAGCGACTGAGAAAATATCTTGTCGATTATATCATTGACACTCACTCCACGCCCTTCACAACAACTCATAGCTCGATTAGATATAAGCAGGGAGTCACTACGAAATGATAAGCTAATAAAGTCTGTCATATGTAGAGACCGGCGTGGGGGAAGAGCGGGCCGGTAGCTCAGCCTGGAAGAGCGCTCGGTTCGCACCCGAGAGGTCCCGGGTTCAAATCCCGGCCGGTCCACCAAATACGTTCCAAGTAGGTAATTCTCGTCTCTCCGATCAGAGATAGCGTAAATAATCCCCTAGCAAACACATTCTACGGCGTTGGGCCCGTAGCTCAGCCAGGATAGAGCGCCGGCCTTCGGAGCCGGTGGTCCGGGGTTCAAATCCCCGCGGGCCCGCCACAAGCACACGATCCTAAAACCTAGGCATGGTCTTCTGGCTTGAGGTAGCGATGAAATTTGATGAATCTCGAGAGATTGCTGGTTATCGATGCTGTATTCGATAGCTATGTCCGATCGGGATAATTTAAGGGAGTTTGCCTTTCTAATCGGATCTTCATTTGGATAGGAAGTGTTCCCACGACAATAAAACGGTGCTGGGTTTGAGATTCGGGTTGCGTGCGGTTGGTGATGGGACTTACTTCTTAATTGCCTTGACGGCTGCCTCAGCCATTTCGCGGATTACCTTCTCTGGATCTTTCGCTTTCATTATTGCTGATGCTACGAGTACTCCGGCTGTACCAAGTTCAATTGCTTTAGCAACGTCCTCAGCGCTCGAAATTCCAGCGCCCGTAAGTATTATAACTTCGCTGTTCACCTTACGCACGAGTTCAACGGTTCTCGTTATTACCTCGGGCTTTGCTTTAGATACTGCGACTCCCGTACCTATCAGCTCAGGGGGTTCTACGGCTAAAGCTACGGGGTTGACGGTTGCTACAGCTGCTGCTGCTTGCGGGGTATCTGCGCATACGAGTGTTTCGAGACCTAGCTCACGGGCTTTCTGAACGAGGTGAACGATTTCATCGAGCCTTATCCTATGCTCGCTGTGATTCAGTAGAACGCCCTTGACGCCTACGTCCTTCAACGCGGTTATAGGCATCCAGCCCGTGTGAGCGCCGTAGTCGTAGGGATCTGCGTGCTGAGCGAATACAGGTATCTCAACTGCTTCAAGTATCCTCCTAAGCTCGGTGAATGGGGGGATAACTATGATCTCGATGTTTCCCAACTCCTTAGCTACCTTATCAGCGGTCTTAGCTATGGCAAGAGCTTTGTCGCCGAAGGCCGAGGGATAAGTCTTGAAGTTTATAGCTAGCACAGGAACACGCATAGTACTACACCTCAGGATGAAATGCGTATGTCAAGAAATAAAAATCTGGTTAGTGTAAAAATCAGAGCTGTGCATAACACTGCTTCGTTAGAGAAGCTCGGTCTTTACCTTGGGAGCCTTTACTTCGTAGAGCTTAGCTTCCTTGAATCTACCCTTGAGCTTCTCCAGCACTTGCGGTAGGGTGGTGTACTCCATCTCTTCAGGTCCTAGCCTGTGCGGCATGAATGGACCGTGTCTTCTCATGTAGTCAGCTATCATCTGTGCGAGCCTCCTAGTCTCGTCGAATGCTGGGTCATCGAATAGGTCAGCGGGACCTATCAGTCTACCATTCTTTACCTGGAACCCTAGCCCGACTAACCTTGGAGGTCCGTCGAATCTCGTACACTTAGCGTGCCTCTGACCAACTGGCATCAATGGTCCGTGGTGGCTCCCTCTCATCCATCCGGCTACTAGGTGTGGGAATGCGAAAGCCTCTAGGATCTCTCCAAGTGCTGGGAATCCGCTCTGCGCTCTCACGATACATACTGGATCGTCCTTACCGACGTACCTACCAGCAATTAGGTTGAGTCTCTCTACCGATACGACTGCGGCAATTTCATCGTCGGACTTCCTGTACACCTTCCTAATGACGTACCTTCCGGGGGTCCCTA
>JALWBS010000069.1 GCA_027037025.1 Desulfurococcales archaeon
CTCAGCCAAAGCCTTTACGAAGGCCAGCCCAACGTTTCCAAGCCCAAGAACGGCGATCCTCAAGGCTACGCACCGCGAACCCCTTCACTAGCTACAACACGTGTTTCCATAGATAAAAACTAGCTGTGAACCCATGACTACCCGGACTCGTTGCGATGAAGTGAGTAGCACAGTTCTTAATAGCTAAGGAACCGGGTGCTTTCATAGGGTTTCGAATGAGGGTTGCCTACCTAGCCATGGTCATCGCGATACTCGTACTTGCATCGATACTCGCAACGATTCTCGTGAACCCATCGCTCCTAGGCTTACCCACACGAACCGTAACGGTGACCGTGACCAAGGTGTTGAGCTCGGGCGCAACGGCTTCAACCTCCACAAGCTCCGTAACCTCCATGAACATCTCGAAGGAGGTTAGGGTTCTGAAGAACGGTGTTATTCTACTGCCCTACCCAAGGATTAGAAGGGGCGTGCTCTCGGTCGAGCAAGCCCTTGCCTATAGAAGGAGTATTCGTGAGTACCTCCCCAAACCCATAACGATCTTCCAGCTCTCCCAACTGCTATGGGCTGCCTACGGAATCAACGAGGTTGTTCACGGTTTCAAAACGTGTCCAAGTGCTGGGGCTCTCTACCCACTGATTATCTATGTAGTCGTTGGTGAGAAGTCCGTTGTGATAGATCCATCTAAGAACCTCTACCTACCCGCTGGTATCTATCGATACGATCCCTACACCCATACGCTCAAGCTCGTTAAGAAAGGTGATTTCAGGGAGGAGCTTGCTAAGGCCGCGGTGAACCAGCCGTGGGTTAGGAACGCTGCTATCGACATCGTGATCACAGCGATATACGAGAAGACAACGAGGGTCTACGGTGAGAGGGGTATTAGGTATGTACATATGGAGGCTGGGCACGCTGGACAAAACATCTACCTCGAAGCTGCAGCCCTAGGCCTAGGCACGGTCGTTGTAGGCGCTTTCTACGACGATTGGGTTAAGGAGATCATAGGCGCTACACCTAGGGAAACACCGCTCTACATCATCCCCCTGGGGATCCCAAAGAAGTTCTACACGATTACCGAGGATGAGATAGCTAAGTTCATCCACGAGCAGAGGGTTAGAGCTGGGTACGAACCTTGATCTCGATACCGAGGATATGCAGAATCATCGCATTAATAACCTCGATACCCCTCATCATAATCAGCTACCTCTACCTACTGAGTGGCTACGCACTCCTCAAACCCAGCATCGTTGAGAACCTCACGCTAGGACTCATCGACTACCGAAAAGCAGTTCTAATCCACCTAAACCCCTTAACTAGATGGATACTCATAGCATTAGCATCGATACACAGCACCACCGGGCTCTGGCTAACAACCTATAGCGTGAAAAACACTGTTCTAAGGCTCATACTCAGAATATCGATAGTATTGCTATCAGTACTGATTATCCTACACCTCGCAATAATAGAAGTCCTCCATGCCTAACCCCAGTTCCACGGCACTCATTAAGGGAGTTCAACACCGAACTTCTCCTTAACATACTTCCTCAAAATCGAGGGGTACGGAAGCAGCTTATTAGGATCGTAAGGAGCTAACCCCCTCAACAGATTTTCAAGGTACTTCTTAGCAGCTTCAACAAGATCATCTGTACCGAAGTCATCCCGTATCCTATTCCTAACATAGCTTTCGAGATCTACCTTCCCAAGCAATCCCTTCCTACGTATTTCATACCAGTAATGCCTATAGAGCAATCTAACGGGGTTCTTAACAGTTCGAAGATGTATAGACATAGGGGTTTCGATATCGATCCTATAGTAAAACGCTGGTAGTTCTAGATGTTCAAGCCAATCTATGTAGGTATACCTAAGCCTTGGATGGTAGGTGTAGAGCCAGTGCTCAACGTGTAGATAGTTCCTAGGGTTGTAGTGTAGGAGATCGCCATCTAGACACACGTGAGGCCAATAAACAGCGTAGTACCATCGCTCCTCATCAAGATCCTCGATTAACTTCCTAAGCTTGGGAGCGAAGTTCTCGTGGAGAATGAAGTCTGGATCCCACTTAAGAATCCATCTATAGCTCGAGTGTTTAAGCCCTAGATTCCCTACCTCAGCCATGTCCGTGGTGAAGGTCTTCACTATCTTGACGGGTATCCCAAGCTCCTTACCCACATCCTTAGCTATCTCAGGAGTTCTATCCGTCGAAGCATCTATCAACACGTACTCATCCACAATCTCGGCTATGCTCCTCATAGAAACCTCTATCCAATCCTCCTCATTCCTCGACCAAACAATTGCAGACACTCCAAACTCTCGATATTTATCAGGTGGTGGGACGAGCCTCAAAGCCCTGTATATCGATGCTAATACCCATCTCAATACTCTTACACCGCGCTTACCTAATACCCTTCTCACGATGTACTTTAGGCTCATCCCCTTCACCGTAGCACCTTGTTTATAACATCGATGAACACATCTGCTACCCGATCCCAACTACAGTTCTTTGCGTACTCCAAACCCTTCCTCGCTTTCTCCATAGCTTCTTCGTAGTTTCTGTAGATGTGGAGAATTGCTTCGGCCAACGCCTCTACATCTCCTCGGGGAACTATGTAAGCTCTATCGCTCGAAGCAACCCCCGTCTCGACAAAGATGTCCGAAGCTATTACCGGTTTTCCAAAGGCCATGCACTCAACAATGGTTAACCCGAAACCCTCTTCGCCTATGGATGGCGCTACGCACACGTCGGCAATTCTATAGTAGGGCTCTACGCTCGGAACATCGACGAGTATCTTGACACGCTCCTCACCAAGGCTCTCGTTAATCTCTCTAGCCATGGTCAAAGCCCTGTTCAGGTACTCAATGTGTTCCGGGTCAACTCCCTTGCCTCCGACTAGCCATAGCCTAGCTCTTGGGATTTCACTAGCAATTCTTTTAAACGCTTTGAGAAGTATGTGCTGACCCTTGTTAGGTGCGAACCTACCCACTTGAACAATATCGAACCAATCGTTATCCTCGTGAACATATTGAAATGGACCTTCAACACCCTCGAAACCGAGAACATTGATTCTAGCTGGGTCCGCCCCTAGATACTTGATGAGATCCTTCTCAACAGCTTTGCTAGGAACGATTATCGCATCTACACGTGAAACGATGCGCTTAAGTATTTGAGTCCTTAGGAAATGTTTTACCCTATGCCTCCTAGCCCACTCTGACCTGAAGAGCCCAATGTCGTGGATAACGGCTATCACAGGTATGTCTCTTGAGATAAGGATTGGCGAAGCCTCACCCCAGTAACAGTTGACTATAGCTACGTCAGGCCGAAGCTCGTTGACAACTTTGGCAGCCCACCAAGAAAACCTGAGGCTGGCGATGAAGGGCCTCGGCCTACGATCTTCGAAAACTCTGAGTTCATGAACAGCCCTGGGATAAGGAAATCCAGGGATCCAACGAGTAACACCAACAACTCTGAAACTTCTATTACTAAGCTTCTCAGCAACTTTCGAAATGAATCTCTCCGAACCACCATGTATAGAGCAGAACCAGCCTCTAGATACCATAGCTATCAGCGCGCTATCCGAAAACATAGTTAACAACCACCTCCAAGATGAGGGCTTACAGCTATGTAATGTAGTTTAGAAACCGGATAATAACACAGCGTGGCACATTTTATATACCTTACATATCGTTTCTATAGGGCGATGCAGGCTCTAGTGCTTCATAAATCCCTAAATCCATGCGGTGGTGCTGAACGGGTTTGTTTAGTCATAATCGAGGTACTGAAGAACTTAGGCTTCAGTGTAACTCTAGCAACTTTTGAGAGAACAAATTGGTTCCAAGTATTTGAAATGTTTCCCAATATCATCAAACCCGATCGAGAGGTAGTGATTTCAGCGCTAAACCTAAAGGCATTTTCAATATATGTCCATACTTTAAACATGTTAAGACTTCTTAACTATGGTAAGAATTTCGATATATCAGTTAATAGTCATGGTGATGTCCTACTAGTACCCGCGGACATCATATACATGCATTTCCCAACATTTTTCTTATTACCGTTTACGGAGGATGGTGTAAAGTACTATAAAGCAATACCTTGGAAAGTGTATTACTTACCGCATAAATACATAGTCAAAGTACTTGCGAAATCAATGAATAATTCAATTATCTTAACAAACTCTCATTTCTCAGCGATGATGATTAAGAAATTTCTTAATTCAAAACCGTTGATTCTTTATCCACCAGTTAATGTAGAAATTTTTGAAGTCATAGGAAAATTTCCAGAACACAGAGAGAATATTGTAGTATCCATAGGCAGATATTCTCCTGAAAAGCGCTTCGAATGGATTCTTCATGTTGCGCGTGAAATGCCCGATATTAATTTCATTATCATAGGTTCGGCAAATAATAAATATTCAATTAGTTACTATGAAAAGTTGATGTTAATGAAAAGAAGGATGAATTTGAATAACGTTGAGTTACTTAGAAACTTGCCATTTAAAGCAATGCTGAAAATCTTATCGAAAGCTAAGGTTTATCTACATGCTATGAAGATGGAGCATTTCGGCATAGCCGTTGTTGAAGCTATGGCAGCGGGTCTCGTACCCGTGGTTCATCGGAGTGGCGGCACCTACACAGACGTTATTGAGTTCGGTCGTTACGGATATGCTTACGAAACACTTGAGGAATGTGTAAAAGCTATCCGGCACGCCCTCGATAACCATCTCAAGTGGTTTCCAGTGGTTAAGAGAGCGGCTCGGAGGTTCTCTAGAAAGAGATTCATCGAGGGTTTCACTAAGATCGTTGAGAAGGTGATGAGTATATGAATTACGATGTTAAATACTTAGAGAGAAGGCGAAGCGAAGTTGATTGCACCGAGTGGCTCGATATCCTCTACGCGTTGAAAGCTATGCACGTTCCCAGGAATGCTAGGATTGTTGAGCTAGGCGCTGGTGAAGGAGGTCTACTGCGTTTCCTTGTAAAGCATGGCTATAGGAATGTGATTGGATACGACCTTTTATACGAAGATGATCTCGTAGTTCGCGCTGATTTAACCAAGGTTCTTCCAGAGCCACCCTTCGACGTGTGTATATCTCAGCATTTCCTTGAGCATATACCGCAGGATAGAGCGATTGAATTAGCTAAGTGGTGCTTAAGCCATGGATTGCTCTTCATAGCGATTGTACCTGGGCATCATAACAAGGACCCTACTCACATAGTTAATCACTATGAGTACGAGGATCTGCTGAGTTTCGTCAAAAAGGTGAATGCGCCTTACTGGCGTATTGAGCCTGACATGATGAGTTTTGTCAATCCGGCTGCACGGGATTGGCTTGTCGTGCTTAGCAGAAAGCCTATACCTCGTAAAGTCAAACCTTTCTGGTTCACTACGTTAATTCGCATGATTAGGACGGTATTTAAGCTCTTAGGGAGAGTGATTTGAAATGCCACGAGTTCTCATACCCGCCTTCGATGGGCTTAAGATCAAATTGGTGGAGCGGTGAGATCTAAAAACATTAAGTAAGCTGTTTACGCTGTTTACGAAACTTACAGAGCTGTTGAGAGCCCTAGGTACGGCAAGCCCCACGCCCTCTGCTTGGGCAACGATAATCACCATCAGATCCCGGAGAAGCATGAGATATATGTTTGGTAGATCTACGGCAGGATCCTAGATAGGTTGAGGTACCTATCCATCGTTAGGTAGGCTAAGAACTAGAGGAGGATCCTCCAGAGACTCGGTATAAGACCTAAACTCGTGAGTAAGAGTATAATCAAGGTCCCAACACTGTTCGACATCGCTAGACCTAGCAAGGTGCTGTTCGTGCCAACAATAAGAGCCTACATGGATATACTACGAATACAATGAGGCTTTCAATAAGGGTCTTGATGCTTACATAGCTAAGGTATGAGATCCACGAGTATCGAAAGCAAGTGTTCTTTGAGGAGCTGGTGAAGAGCGATGATTAGAGGCTCTTCATGGCTCGATTCGACGTAGCGGATCTCCTTGGACACGTACGTATATCCAAGTGTGGGCTTCAGCTCATGAAGTCTTACCTAGACCTCAACAACCTCGTTGCCAAGATTAAGAAGATGCTTAGCTAGGACACGATCGTTCTCATTATCAGTGACCACGGAATGAAGCTTGATGGGACGGGGAATCACGGCGACGAAGGGTTCTGGAACCTATCCAGAGACATATCGTGGTTCAGACCGAGGAAAGCAACCGACTTCTTCCACCTGATCCTCAGGTTAATAAGCTAGATCATTGTCAAAACCCCAACCCTGCTTAGAAATGGTCTATTAATGACTGCGCAGAATTAGCGTGTTAAGGCGATTATGATTGATATCACCACGAGGATCATCGTTATCAGCGCCTTCAATGAGGTTCTTGGGCTTCGCTTAGCGTTCTCGATGGCTATGGCCAGTAGTGTTGCTAGTGGTGTGCTTAGCACGGTTAGGATTCCTAGGAGCGTTACTTTCGTGCCGATCTCTGTGCTGATCAAGGAGTTAATGGCCATTCCTGCAATCGTCATTGCGATGCCTAACGCTATTCCCACACTCATCAGCTTGGGGCTTAGCATGGTTTCACCATGACGAAATGATTAGTCTTAGCGATGCGTAGAGGAGTATCGTTGCGAAGGCTAGTCCTAGTATCCTCGTATTCACCCTCTTCAAGATCCGCGCACCTATCGATGCCCCTGGTATTATTCCAAGGGCTAGGGCTGCGTATGCGTAGGGATCTGGAAGACCCTTCAGTGTGTAGACTATGCCTCCGCTAGCACCCGTAATTCCTATCATGAATGAGCTCGTGGCCACGGCGATCCTTGTAGGCATGTTGAGCACCATAACCATTATCGGCACCTTGATAACTCCGCCACCAATACCAAGCATTCCGGAGAACATCCCCGCTATGAACGAGAGAATCACGGCTATCAAGAGCCTTCCTACGCTTCTAGAAGCTGTACCCATCCTCTCCTGCATTGGCAAAGGCTTGAGGTACCTCCTAAACATCGAGATCGCAACGTAGAGAAAAACCGTTCCCAGAGCTAGCTTAACTATGCGTTCAGGAAGAGCTATCGTGATTAGCGCACCTAGTGCAGCTCCTAGAGCTGTGCTAGGCTCAAGTACTAGAGCCGTGTTGAGATCCACAAGCCCACGCTGAAGATACTCACTCGATGCTACTAACGAGGTCGTTACCACGCATAGCAAACTCGTTGCGATAGCTCTCTTCGCATCGAAGCCAAAGCCCAGAATCAGAAGAGGGATTATTAGAGCACCGCCACCGATACCAACCAATGCAGATACAAATCCGATTCCCAAAGCGCTTAGGAACAGCAGAGTCAACCTCATCAACATCGACACTGTGTAGCACCGTAAGGCTCTGCCTTACATCCTGAAGCCGACCATAGCTAGACACGAATCCAGAACAAAAGCTTATTCGATCCGAAGAATCGAGATGCGTAGCAAACCGCGGCATGTCGCTGATGGATCCCAGACATGGTTCCGGTAAGCAATGCTTAGGTTTCGTTGAGGGAGATGTGATGAGAGAAGAGGTTAAGAGGCTTTGGCTACAGGCTCTCGAGGATCTGCGTACGGCTGAGGTGCTGTTAGAGGCTAAGAGGTACTACGCCTCAGTATTCTTCGCTGAGCAAGCAGCTGAGAAAGCATTGAAAGCTCTCTACATGTACCTAAGGAAAGAGCTACCTCCTCGAACGCATAACCTGCTCGAGCTACTCGAGGTGCTGGGTGTATCGAGCCCAGACCTGATCGATGCTGCCATGGATCTCACCCCAGAGTACGTAGTTACGAGATATCCTGATGCTGCGAATGGGGTACCGGCGTACCTCTACAACGAGAGGATGGCTCGCGAACATCTCGAAAAGGCGAGGTTGATAATCGACTACTGCAAGAGAATTCTAGAGGGGGAAGAGCGTGGGCATCGACGTAGCTAAGATAGCTAAGGCTATAAAGACGCGTATACCGGACGCTAAGGTGATTCTCTTCGGTTCAAGAGCTCGTGGAGATGCACTAAGGGATTCGGACGTGGATCTGATCGTGGTTTCAAAGATCTTCAGAGGCATGCATTTCACGGATAGAATCTCGCTCGTACTCAGAATCCTGTGGGAAGTCGGTGCATTACCTCCAACGGATGTGGATGTGCTGTGCTACACTCCGCAAGAGTTTGAGAAGAAGAGGAGGGAGATAGGGATCGTTAGCGAAGCTCTGAAGTACGGCGTAGAGCTCTAGGTGTGGAGTCGCTGAGCTCTAGCCGAGCACCGAGACCTAGGCTCTTCATCGAGAACCGGGTGCGGTGAGCATCACGGTGCTTAAATACGGTTTGCACTACGCGTAAGAGCGGTGACCACCCATTGATTTTCGTAGTGAGCTAACTCGTAGACTCGAGACGTACTACGACTATCTCCGTCTCTGGCCCGAGGATCTAGACACGGATTTGGGTAGGAGGAGATTCGAGGAGGCATACGAAGTGTTTCGTAGGGTTCTCGAGCACGAGTGGTTCGAGGAGCTGCTGAGGAATAGGAGTAGGGTTAGGGTGTTGGATATCTGCGGAGGTACAGGGATTGGTGGCGTAGCTCTCGCTAAGGCGTTGCTTGAGAAGAGCTGCGGTGTTGAGCTCGTGATCAACGATTTGAGGTCTTCAGCTCTGGAGAAGGCTAGGGAGTATGCGAAACGCTTGCTCGGCATGGATATAGAGACGCTTCGGGAAGACGCCGTTAACCTGTGGAGGCACGGGATGAGGGTAGACGTAGCCCTACTCTACGGTTTGTCGACGCCGCACTTCGATCCATACAGAATGATTCAGCTAACGGTTAGCACGGCGTGGATTCTCAGACCCCACGGACTTTTCATCGTCGAGGAGTCGGATAGGGTCTACGGCGCTCTGTGCAGAGTAGGGTACAAAGAGGTTATCGTTGAGCGAGGTGACGAAAATCAGTTGGTGCTCTCGCTCGCTGGAGGTGCTGAGGACTACGATCCTCGAACAGGTACCTTTAGACGCGTATTCCTCGACGTGCCGAGCATGAAGAGAGTCGTTATGAAGTTGAGGATGTGGGACGTGGCGGGCACCGCGGCAATCCTCTGGACGTTCTTCGAAGACGTGGATTTCCTGCCCACCAGATCCATGCTGAGGGGCTTGC
>JALWBS010000070.1 GCA_027037025.1 Desulfurococcales archaeon
GTTAAAGGAGGTTCTCGGTAATGATTTCCAGCTCTATCTCTTTGGTAGTTACGCTCGTGGTGATTGGGTCGAGGGTCTGAGCGATATCGATGTAGTTGTGGTTTCTCCACGGTTTAGAGGTGTTTCCTTCGTTGAGCGAGCAGCGATGATTAGAAAGCTAGTTGAGTCGCTCATCCCCATGGAGATTCTGTGCTACACACCTGAGGAGCTCGACGAATTGTTGAGGGAAAGCAGCTTCCTAAGGGAAATCGCTACGTACTGGATTAGATTGCGTTGAGGGTAACGAAGCTGCAACACGTATTGATGATCTCGAGATCCCGGTGTTTCTCTAAGAATTCTAGCGAGGGATTTGCAATCGCCTCGAAACCAAGGTTATAAGCGTATTCCTCAACATCGACCCACTCCCTAGGCCTCATACATCCTAGCGATAGAGGCTTGCTGATCAGCGCCTCCGCGAACCTCAGCACTCTCATTACGTAGCTCTTCTCCGGATACGGTCTATCACTCCAGGGGGTGTCTGGCAAGGGTGTGAATACCACGAGGGAAAGCCCATCGATGTCAACACTTCTCAAAACCTCGATAACCTCGTACTCGAGACCCTTGCCTCTCGGATGGAGACCTATCACGACGTGTGGAAATACGCGTAACCCAAACCTCTTCAGGTTCTCGATGGATTCTAGAAGAATGTTGTTTTCGAACCACCTAAGCTTTTTAACATCCCTAACTATCGTCGGGTCGAGCTCAGCGTCTATCAGAGCTACATCGATACCGAGCTCCCGAAGTTTCTTAGCGTAGAGCTCGTCTACTACACATACGTGCATCGAGACGAGGTATCCAAGACTCTTCGCTTCAGTAACCAGCTTCTCGACGTTCTCATCCACAGGAACTTTGCCAACCCAATCACAACCCCCGCTAACGAGAAGCGTACGTGGCTTCGAGGCGGGGATGCTCATCAGAAGAGAGAGCGCCTCGTCTAGGCTAACCATGTATTCGAGAGGCTTCGCATAGCAGTGAGGACACATGACGAAGCAGTTCCTACCCGTGATGCTCACAGCAACGCTGTGACCACGACCACGAGACTTAGCTACGTGCTTAACTGTTGGTGGTATGAAGAGCGTTGTCAACGGAGCTTCCTCTAGCTAAAGCTCTATCGAGAAACCAGCACCAACATCGAGAACCCTGTCCCTGAGCATCTGCTTAGCCATACCAATAGCTCTCTCCCCCGTGCAGTGACACGGCGCGAACCTATCGATGTCTAGCTCGCTCAACCTCCTCAGAATCTCCACGATCTGATCGATCCGCTTATCCACGAGGTGCCAACCACCGAGGAGTAGCGCAATCTTCTTGCCGAAGGTGTTGAGAGCACTCGTAGCGATCTCCACGATCCCTGGGTGAGAGCAACCCGTTATCACAGCGATGCGCTTCCCAAGGTCTATCACTAGGTACTGTTCCCACAACTCGTAGTCCCGATACCTAGCCCTGAGCGGAGGCGGAATGTAGACACCGTTGCCCAGCGAGATGGTTTCGTTCCTCGGCGTAGGCATGTAGACGTCTACGCAGGGATTTATCGTCAACAACGAGCTTAGACCACCTGTGTGATCCCAGTGGTTATGGGATAGAACGACCGTGTCTATGAAGCGCGGATCCACGCCGAGAACACCCATGTTGTAGAGAAGCCTCGCACCATCCCCAGAGGTATCGAAGAGAATCCTCCTACCCCCAACCTCGACTAAGCACGAGAAGCCCCAGCTAGGTAAGAGCTTAGGATTAACAACGTTGTTATCGCATACAACCGTGATCCTCACCACGAATCACCACCACACAGCTACGGCTACGACATCACTAGAATAGCTTACCGCCGCCACCACCAGGTGTGAACTCGGCATAGGCATAGCCATCGATCCGCACCCGAACAATAGACGGATCAACACCCTTCTCACGAAGCTTATCGTAGAGGTACCTAGCGAGAACCTCGATCGTAACACTCTCCAAACCAAGAACCTCGTTCAGATAACTATGATCTAAAGGCTTCAAAACCTCACCCAAAACACTCCTCAACCACTCGATATCGACAACCATACCATCCCTAAGCTCAGTAGAATCGATACAAATCTCGATCATCAGATCGTGGCCATGAAGACCATAGCCAGCAACACGCATAGCGACGGAGATACTCTTCGAAACACAGAGCCTGTACACGAGCCCCTAAACCTCAATAACCTATCATACATAGATTTAAGCGATTCCACAGTATCTCGATACATGTCAATATGCTAAGTACTATAATACCTCACAGCAATAAGAAGTGATATCGTTTATATGAGTTTGCTAAACGGAAAAAAAGGTAGGGCTATATCCACAAGTTTACGACGGTTAGTTGGGGGTACACGTATGATTGGAAATATCTCTAGAGCTATTATCATTACAATACTGCTGCCAGTGGTATTAATGATACTAGTCTCGGGCATTAGTACCACGTATGCCGATAATCAGTACCTTGTAAAGGAAGTTATAACAGTAAGTAAGGCGAAGCATGGTTACGCTGGTAGTCCAGCAGATATTGAAGTGTCCGTAAAAGGATTCAAAGTTAAGGTGCATCTAAACGGAGCAGATGCATACGACTTAGCTGTAGCCGTCATAGGCGGTCTATACGACATAATAATTCATAAATGGGTTGCGATAAGTGGGGGCCACAATAAATTCCTAAAGGATTGGTGTGGATTTGCTGATTGGGAGCAATACCATTTCAAAGTAACTAAGGATAAAGGGCTATTTAATGGTAAAGATCTCATAAAGATTGATGATGGAGATTCAATACTATTCAAAGCTGGTGCTAAAGTATTATTCAAAGTTACCCATTGTACTTGGTGGTGCCTCCAGCAAAGCGTATGGACCGATAACGATACTGTATATACCCAAACATACATTCCTAAGAGTCGTTACCTAGGGTAATGTGATACATACAATAAATGGTGATAGTAAATGATGTTTTTCTATGTAAACTTTCGCTCTATTCTCTTCATTCTCCTACTGATTTTAATAATGATGCTTCCTTTACAGATGCAGTTGATGCCTATGGGTATATGCTCCGAGAGAGTTGATCATAGCACTTCTTGCAAACCTTATAGATATCGTGGAACTATATACTTCAACAATGGTACGTACATCGATGATGCAATCGCCATCGTCAGCTATAAGATGGTAAATAGTACAATGGTGGTAGTATTCGTGAACATAACGGGCAAGAAATGCATTCTCTCCAGGACAACGTCCATCAGTAAATGTGTTGGTAATGTTACGATGACCCTGAGGTTCCTCGTTGATATTAGAACTAACTATGCGTGGTTAAATGGTAGGTTCATAGGTTTCTTCCCGTTCTACATATTCCCAACGTTAACATACGATAATGTGACGAAGTACAAGTTCGTGTACTTAGATGAACAACTTAGAGTGACTCTAGCACCAAATGGAAAGCCTATTCCAGTAGTCAGTCATCCTGTAATTGATGGTAAGTCGTATACTCTTTCATCGCTTGAGCTGAGCAACGATTACTTGGATATGTACTTCGTTTACCACTACCCCATCAATGTTTGGGTAGATGTACCACTCAATGGTAGTTTGGCAAAGCTCGAGCTTTCAGTAATGGGTAAGAAGTGCTTGCTCTACATACTATCTATCGATGATTATCCGACGCAGGTGTCGTATATCGACTGGACTAAGTTGCCCATAGTCATCGCTATTTTCGGGGGATTCGCTTTGCTTGGATACAGCGTGGTGGTTATCGCTAGGAGATTTAGGAAGAGGTGAGGTTCTTCATGGCTACGGTTCTAAGAGGTTTAGCGTTTAGGGAGATCGTTCTTTCTATGCATGCTGTTGTAATCGCTGTTCTCTGCATCTCTTCACCGTTGCTCATAGCTGTTGTCTACAACGCTGTTCCGAGCTATGTATACACCGTTTTTGAGAAAGTGATACCTTCAGGTACTGGTTCTGTGAACATGGGTCTGGGGAAGCTTCTGGGTGGTATGGTTATTAATAGGACTGCTATTCGCGTGAGGCTACGTGGTTACCTCGATATGGTTAACATTGTTCTATTCATTCTCATTGGTGTGTTAACGGTTTTCAGCATTGCTAAGCCTATTGAGTACCGCTACTTCTTCATCGAGGCTCTGTTCAGGGGTTCTAAGCTCCGTGCCTATGTCGAGAGGTACTCGCTGCTCTTGGCGATGGCTGTACTCGTAGCGGTGTTGATGGGTTTTGTATGTGCTTCCGTGCTTTACGTAGACGATGCTTTCGAGAGTTTCGCTCAGTGCTACGCATACTCACTACCATCGCTTCTCCTAACGTGCTTCTCCTCCATCTCGATAGCTTCGCTGATCTCGCTCTACGTTAGGAGATCCGCTGAGGGTGTGCTCGCGTTTCTAGGGTTGATGGTTCTAGTACTCCTCCTAAGTTCAAAGTATGGCGATTTGAAGGCGGTGGTCATGGCCTCGAGGATCATCTACGCGCATAGTGGTGGAGGTGTGTACCTAGCTTCCATAGTCCTATCCAACTCCATAGCGTTGCACCGGGTGGTAACGCTTGAGTACTAAGCGTAGGCTCTTAATCGTGGTCGTGGTTATGGTCGTTACGTGCATCGTCGAGGTAGCGATGGTTCTCCACGGCGTCGTACCTCTGGAGATGATGCACATACGTGTCGAAGCACCTCTTTACCCCATGAAGTTCGTCTACGCTAAGTGCGTTGTGATGAGCATGGGTAGGGGGATCTACATCATAGACATCAAGCCCGAGACCCGGACACGGATCATCGTAGAGTGGTACAGCAATGGCGAGATCCATACGCTAAACGAAACCTTGCTCAACGAGAAGATCTTGGAGATCTACTCTGAAGCTCCCCCAACGCTATGCGTATTCGCATACGCTAAGCCTTACCAAACGAAGCTAGTGGATATCGAGGTGGTGAGAGGATGAGGATCGAGGCCGTGGTTGTCGAGAACCTCGAGAAGAGGTACAAGGACTTCAAGCTGCGCATAGATAGGCTATCGCTGAATAAGGGATTCAACCTCGTGGTCGGACCCAACGGAGCTGGTAAAAGCACGTTCCTAAAGCTATTAGCTGGCTTCGTTAGACCCCTACGCGGCTCGATAAAGTTCGTTGCTGAAGGCAGAGCCCTAGGAGTTGAAGAAGCGCAGAAACTGCTTAGCTACGTCGCTGAGGACGTCATGTTCCCAAACATGAGGGTTTCCGATCTCCTAGAATCGTTCTCCAGGAGCAGGAAGGATCTAGAGATAGTTATCGAGACCCTCGGCCTAGAGCCTTACCTCAGGAAGAGATACTTCGAGCTATCCAGCGGCTTTAGAAAAAGGGTTCAGATCGCCATATCGATGCTCAGAGACGCGAACATCATTCTCCTAGACGAACCGTTCACCAACGTAGACACCGCAACAGCAAAGGTTTTGAGGAAGCTCATAGATGATTGGAGAAGGGATAGAATAGTGGTAGTGGCTAGCCACATAGACCCAGGATCTGCACCAGATACCCTTGTAGTGATGAATCAAGGTAGGGTTGTGTACGTCGGTTCGCCGGAGGAGGTGTTGATGAGGAGGGTTGTTTTCAGGGTTAGGGTTGGGGAAGAGGTTAGGGAGCTCGATCTACGAGAGCTCAGCGAGATGCTGAAGGAGCGAGGAGTCGTGATAGAGAGTATCAGCATAGCTAGCTTCGTTGAGTACGAAGGTTGAAGCTCAGCTAAATGCGAGAAGATCAAGCGAAAATGTTCTTGATCTTTCTCCTAAACGATAAGTTCATGGCTATACCCACGGACATCAGTGCCGAGCCTATTGCTAGCGATGCTGTGAACACTGCCATGCTTAGGTGCCTCACGAATCTAGCGTATACTGATATGCTCACGGTTACTTCGTTAGCGTTCGGCGTATAGATTATCAAAAGCTCAACGCTTTTCCCGGTTTTAGTAAAGCTTAGCGTAACCTCATCACTTCCCTCAGCTACCCTATACCTATTCAACTTCTTGGTTATCGTGTCTATCATATTAATCGCTTTGGTCGGGTTAAACTCCACCAACGTTGTGTACTTCGTCGGCAGGAGACTGCCCAAAGTCATTTCCTTGTTTAGGTAGTCGAACAAGTCCTTCGCTTCGGAGAGCCCAATGCTCGACGCTATGCTAGACGAGTTAACCACTTTCTCTAGTTCTTCGATAGGCAACTTGTAGACAGTGATGCTACTGTTCTCAGCTACGATACTAAGCCTTACCTTGACCACGCCCCACTCCTCGAGGATACGCTGCGGTGGCAAGGGAATGACTAAACTTGATAAGAACTTAGTAACCTCTAGATACCTGTAGTTATACTCAGCAGCGATACCTCCAGTGGCTGTGCCAACGCTGCGACCTTCCGTGAAGCTGAGCACGGGTATGAGCACGTTGTGCAGAGCCAGCATCACGAGGGGTACGGCAAGCATCAGAAATCCTAGGCTAAGGATAATTCTCCTCATGTTGGCTCCCACCTCTTAGCGATGAACTGCCAGGTAGCGATAATGAGCCCAATAGCTATTGCGAGGTTAATCACTCCGCTATCGAACAGAATCGATCCGACGTCTAACCCTATCGACGTTGCGTAGCTCACGATAGATGAGGGGTTTAGGCACGCGAGAGCTAGGAGCGTTGTTGTAGGTACCTTCGCATGCACTGCCTTCGCAAAGCTCGAAGTTAGGAACATAACCACGTTAGCTACTACAGGTAGTGCTATCCAGAGCGCTATTGCTGTCCCTACGCCAACTCCACGACTCTTACTGGTTATCCCCGCCGTCAATGCTATGGAGAATATCATTGCCGAGTTCGCCAAGGTGCTGAACATCGCTATCGCAAACCCCTTTCCAAAGCTCGTGGATATCACTGAGTATGCCACCCCTACGGGTATGGCTATTATCGCTAGCGGCACTCCTACGGATCCCACGAGATAGGTTACGTAGAGATCCACTCTAGACAAAGGTAGGGATAGCACCGTATTAGCGAAAGATCCTCGAATCCTCGATATGAACTCCCAGAGGAATACGCATAGAAGCACCACCGCAGCGAATCTTGGAACCCCGGCTAGAGAGCTGATCACTATGTACGGGTTCGCAGCGCTTAGGTAAATGGAGCTCGCTACACATAGCGCTGTTAGACCTACTATCAATACCTCTGGTACTGGAAACCTGTAGGTCCTGAGCATGAAGCTCACGATCTTCATAAACTAGCCACCTCTCAACCTCCTAAGCATCTCCTCCATCTCGGGTATGCGAGACTCAACATCGTGTATCTCCATACCTGCTCTCGATGCCTCTGCAAGCACTTCGAATAGTTTGTACCTCAGCCTAGGATCCATGATCACCTCTAGCGTCTCCTCATCCAGAACCCTAACATCCTTAACGAAGCTCTGATCCCTAAGCATAGCGGCTAGCCTATGGGAGTCACCGCACCTAATCCTTGCTATGGATAGACCAAGCACTTTCCTAACGTCTTCAGCTCTACCTTCGAAAACAATCCTTCCACGATCGATCACAGCAACCCTCGTACTAAGCGACAAAAGTTCGTGGAGTGTATGACTAGTTATCAACATCGTTAACCTCCTCTCCATTCTAATCCGGTTCAGCAACTCTATGAAGTTCCTCCTAGACACGGGGTCTAGATTCGCTAGGGGCTCGTCGAGGATTAGGAACTCGGGGTTGTGTAGAAGAGCCTGAGCCAAGGCTAGTCGTTGCTTCATACCGGCCGAGAACCCCCTTATCTTCCTGTACCTAGCATCCCATAGATCAACGGTTTCGAGAACGCGCTTAATCTCCGAGATATCGGCGCCCTGAAACCTAGCTACCTCGATAAGCCAGTCGATGCACTTCATACCCTCGATGAAAGAGGGCTTCTCATGAACAACACCAACCCTCCTCCTAACGCTCGGATCGATCCACGGATCCCTACCGAAGAGAAGAACCTCACCACGATCCCTACGTAGGATGCCGAGCGAAACCCTTATCGTCGTAGTCTTACCAGCACCATTGGGACCAACCAAACCCAGAGCCTCACCCTTGCCAATCCTCAGCGAAACACCTTGTAGAGCCACTACAATACCGAAACTCTTCCAAACATCCGAGAGCTGTAGCACTGAAGACACGCTACACACCTCGATGCGTACCAACTCACTAACTAAGGATATAGGACTATCTAAAAACGTATAGTGAACCATCGCTACGCAGAGCCAGGATTTCCCAAGGAAGCAAGTACAGTTACATACGTTTCTTACTTTAGTAACCCTACGTCAGGACACGAAATCAAGCTAACACCCATAAATACCCTTGGATTCTGAACCCCCTCATCCCATATTAACCTAAGCGAGACCCCAAGCCCAGCTCCACGAATGACCTCACTAACTCTCAACATTTCCTAACTAGTTCAACCATCTCTTTGAATCCTCTACGCTTTTGATCAAAATCCGTGCTTCATAGGCTTGACAGTGCTGTATTCACTCTCCAATGTGATAAACATTGTAATATCTCGCAGCTTACTCTACGAAAATTTCAATACTTATCGTCGTAATCGAGTAATATTTCTCAGGTAGTAGGAGTTGACTGGATTACCATAGAATCTATGTGCTCAAATAGTCCAATCTTCGATGCCTTGGCACACCTCTTTGAGTTCTGGGCTAATGTTCTCAACAGAAAAGTATTTATTTCACGATTCCGCAGGTGCACCTGGTGATACATATATGTACACCAACTCTTGCCGCTTTAGAGCGGCTAGGAGCATGGACCTCTACGTCGACTATGCGTATTACACAGCGTCTAATCTCGATAATGCATCAATACCGCGAGAAAACGTTGGAAGCAAACCTTTGAGGTGAGCAACATGAGGTCTTGGATCGTTTTCGTGATAGCCATACTTGCTATTGTTGTCGGCGCGTCTCTGTACTACGCGTACGTGACGAGCCACGGAACTACTTCAGCACATAGCTCTACAACCACAAGTGGTCACATCCTCCGAACCTCAACCTTGAGCTATATCGTAGTAAAAGATGCCATGGGTAGAACGGTAAAGATACACATACCTGTTAAACGAATAGTATCGCTATATCGTTTTGCAACATCGTTTCTGTACATGCTGGGAGCGAAGGAGAAGATTGTTGCAGAGTACGTATTTGGTGAGAACTTCTACAAGCTCGTCGATCCGAAGATAGGGGAGAAGCTATTGCATGGAAGACCTAGCGTAGAAACCATAGCCAAGCTTCATCCGGATCTCGTCATAGCAGCTACGTGGATGGCGTCTAGAGGCTACCTGAAGCAATTGGAGTCGCTTGGAATCCCGGTACTGTTCATCAAAGTCGAAAGTGTTAAGGATATAGAGAACACAGTGTTGATGCTGGGAAAGATCTTGAACAAAGAGAGTCTCGCTAAGAAAATCGTTGATTACTACAACAGCGCTCTCGACAACGTAAGCGCTAAGCTCAAGCAGATCCGCAGCAAGCCGAGGGTGCTGGTGATCTACTACAGCGCTAAGCACCACAGCTTTAGAACCTTTGGCGGAGACATGTTTCAGTGCAGACTCGTCGAGCTTGCTGGAGGAGTATGCGTATCACATAGCTTAACGGGTAAGAAGAGCATAAACGATGAGCAGATAATCAAGTGGAATCCGGACGTAATAGTCGTGATAAGGTACTTCGGTCCTCCTGCTGAGCAGATCAAGGAACTGATACTCCATGATAAGGCGCTAAGATTCGTGAACGCCGTTAAGAACGGTAGGGTGTACGTAGTTCCTAACGATGGTGAGAACTGGATCGATCCGAACCCCAAGTGGATCCTTGGATATCTATGGCTCGCTAAGGTGCTTCACCCAAAGCTATTCCAAAACCTCAACATCACTAAGTTCGCAGCATCGTTCTACCGTGAGTTCTTCAACGTTAGCATAGGGACAGTGAAGATCGTAGGGGATGTTAGTGGGTGAGGAGCTAGCGAGGTACTCGATTGTTTTCATCGTATGTGCGCTGGCATCCCTCTTCGTTGGGCGGATACTGTTCGCTCCCTGGAACATGACACCCATAGACAAGATCGTGCTACTCTACATAAGGCTTCCAAGAGTTGTAGCAGCTGCTCTAGCAGGGGCAGCACTGGGGTTGTCGGGTACGACGTTCCAGAATGTTTTCAGGAACTATCTGGCTGGACCGAGCATACTCGGTACGACAGCTGGCTCAGCTTTCGGCGCTGCCATAGCTATCCTAGCCTTCCCTTACTCACCGCTCCTCATCCAGCTATCGGCTTTTGCATTCGGGTTAATGGCAACGATCGTAGCATACGGTCTGGCTAGGGCCGTGGGATCGGAGTCCATGATCTCGCTCGTGCTTGCAGGAATAGTTGTTTCTGCAGTGTTCTCTGGTCTGGTCGGTTTGATCAAGTACGTGGCGGATCCCTACAATAAGCTTCCAGCTCTGGTCTACTGGCTCTTAGGAAGCTTCGCTGGTACGAGGTGGTGCGATCTATACCCAGCGCTTCCACCGATACTAATCGGTATATGCACCATGATGCTCCTTAGATGGATGCTCAACCTAATCTCGCTGGGAGACGAGGAGGCGAAAGCTCTTGGAGTGAGCGTGTCGCTGTACCGAGCCGTGGCCGTAATCGCGGCTGTCCTCGCAACCTCAGCATCCACGTCGTTAGCAGGCATGATAGCGTGGGTAGGGATCGTAAGCCCCCACATAGCTAGGCTAGCGGTGGGGCACGACAATAGAAAACTTGTTCCCGCCTCAGCGCTCGTGGGAGCAACGCTCCTACTGGTATGCGATGATATCGCTAGGAGCCTCACCCCAGCTGAGCTACCTCTGAGCGTCGTAACGGACTTCGTCGGAGCACCAACGCTCTTCGCAATACTCATTAAAAGGAGGTTCTACCGGTTTGCTTAAGGTGGAAGACCTCTGGTTTAGCTACGGGAGCAAATGCGTACTTAAGGGGGTTAACTTCGAGCATAGGAACGGCGTTGGGTGTATCCTCGGCCCGAACGGAGCTGGAAAAACGACGTTGTTGAAATGCGTATGCGGGATCTTAGCACCTCTTAGGGGCAAAGTCTCGCTGAATAACATCGACATCCTCAAACTAAGCTTCAGGGATCGCGCAAAGATCATTTCCTACGTTCCGCAGGAGTTCAACATAACATTCCCCTACAGAGTCCTTGAAGTAGTGCTCATGGGTAGGAATCCACGCATCAACCCACTTATTGGACCTCGTCCCGAGGATGAGGAAGTCGCTCTGAAAGCTCTAGAGCTCGTTGGTTTGAAGCATCTAAGCGAGAGACCGTTCACGAATCTCAGTGGTGGTGAAAAGAGGCTCGCGCTGATAGCCAGAGCCTTGGCTCAGGAGTCCAAGCTCATGCTACTTGATGAACCAACGTCGTTCCTGGACTTCAAAAACAAGCACCTAGTCCTAAGCTTGATAAGAAGAATCGCTCACGAGAGAAGGAGACTCGTACTCCTAACACTTCACGACCCGAATCTTGCATACATGTACTGCGACCAAGTGTTTCTCATGAAGGACGGGATCGTCGTAGATAGTGGAGAGCCTAGAGCTGTCATAACGGAGGAGAAGATCTCTTCGATCTACGACGTTGATGTCAAGGCGATAGAGATCGACGGATTTAGACTGATTCTACCCCGCTACAACTCCTTTGCCAAGACGCTCAAGTTGGACGCATGTTGCATGGAGGTATCGATGAATGATCATAGACTATGCGGTGACTAAAGCTCTGGAAGCAGCTCAGGAACACTCGTTGAAACTTGTGAACTACGGTGTCACCTTTCCATACACCTACGTACTCGTCGAAGGAAGGCGCGGTAGAGCGTTAGGCATGGCCCTAACTCCATTCAACGAGTTCAACGATATAGAGTACTGCGAAGAACCCCCAATAAGTGAATGGAATCTGCGCGAACTGATCGTCGCAGCGAAGTCGTATCACCTAGTTGCTAAGACCCTGGGCGTTGCAGCAATAAACGCTGTTTCTCAGTACCTATTACTCGATGAAGATCTCGAGACTGGGGACGTTCTCAAGGTCTTGAAAGAAAGTCTCGAACCTGGGTCGAGGATAGCCATCGTTGGGTACCTGAAGAACTTAATAGAGAAGCTGAGATCCGAAAACTACGAATTGATCGTGTTTGAGAGAAGCAGTTCTCTAAGGAGAATGCCGGCTCTCCCAGATTTCCTAGAGCCTCGCATGCTTAGAGACGTCGATGCCGCGGTTATAACTGGTGCAACGCTAGTTAACGAGACTCTGGATGTGATACTCCATTATTTGAATAAGAATGCTTATCCGGTGATCCTAGCGGGTCCAACAGCTCAGATGCACAAGGCGTTCCTCCCCAAGATAAGTATCAGCCACATAGTGAGCGTGAAGATAACGAATCCGGGGGTCGCGATAGAATGGCTCAAAAGAAGCGCTGCAAAAGGGATCAGAGAAGCAGCTCAGAAATACGTTCTCAAACTCGGCAATAGTTAGATGAATTAAGCGAATATTGGAACAGAGTTCTTAACCGCAATAAGTACGCTAAGTTGCCATGCTTCCTCTGGGATATATTCGCAACACGCACTCCTTGGGTTCAGAAGCTTACGAGTCTTTTCGAACACTGACCATCAACCGAGCGACGCTGTCGGCGTATCCCAGATCATTCATTAACTTCGTAAATCTGTGAAATAAGGGTGGGGTCTGGTTGAGGATTGAGGCTGAGGAGTGGCTTAGAGCTGCTAAGGACGATCTTGTCGATGCTAGGATACTGCTTGAAGCTGGTAGGTACGCCTCAGCAGCTTTCCACGCTCATCAAGCTGCTGAAAAGGCTTTGAAAGCGGCTATCGTTGAGCTTCGTCGAGAACTACCTCCAAAGATCCACAACCTGATTAGACTTGCTCAAATTCTCGAGATTCGCGATGAGGAGATTCTCGAGTGTTTGCGAAGGCTCAATCCCCATTATCGCGTGGCGAGGTACCCTGATGCTGCTAACGGAGTTCCGTCCGAGGTGTACTCGAGGTCCATGGCGGAGGAGCTGGTTAGGGCGGCAGAGAGGGTTGTGCAATGGGTCGAGCAAATACTGTGCCGCGGGAGTTGATTGAGAAGCTGAGGATCTTTGCGAAGAGGCTCGTCGAAGCTAACCTCGGACTTCGAGCCGTGATCCTCTTCGGTAGCTATGCTCGTGGTGATTGGCTTAGGGATAGCGATGTGGATGTGCTTATCGTCGCTGAGGGATTTAGGAACAGACCATTCTATGAAAGAGAGTATATGGTCTCGAGGTTCTGGAGCTTTGAGTACGCTCTCGAGCCCTGGTGCTACACACCTGAAGAGCTTGAGGAGGTCTTGAGGGGTAGACCTAGGATCAACGTTGTCGATGCTCTCGAGAATGGAATCGTTGTTTACGACGATGGTTTCTGGGAGAGGGTCAAGTCGAGGTACTCGACAAGGCCGTGCAGAATGACTTGGTATGGAGGTATCGCGCTTGAGGACAATGGCTGCGGAGCTCAGTGCTAGAGGGCTTCATCACCGTTCGGCACCCAGCAAGACGTCATCACAGCTCCTAAACAACGGGTTTTGTCGAGGCTATTAAGCTGAGGACTCGTCGTCAAGACTCTACTCACCGAGAATCTCCTTCACCAGCTCGAGGCCTTCGACCGGGTATGCGTGTACGCTTGATACGGGTAGGTATATCTCGACCTCCTCTCCCGGTCTTGGGATCTCCTCCTCGATCGGTATGTAGAAGGATAGGTCCCTGTTGTAGCCATGGGGCACGAGCCTTATCTCGAGACTCGCTCCTAGATACATTGTTACCAGTACGCGGCCCACGAGCTTTGCGCAGTCCCTCCACATAGGTTTCAACCGCGCGTTCTCGGCCTTGAACACGACCACCGCACTGCCATCGTCTACGCTAACGCCGTGATTCAGCGCCCTGATAACCACGTCCCCGATTCTAAGGAGCACGTAGTTACCATCCGCATCGATGACCTTGGCCTCGGCAACGCTCGTCTTACCTATGAAGAAAGCTGTGAAGAGGTGCTTCGGCCTGTGGTAGATCTCGTCCGGCGTCCCCATCTCAACAACTTTGCCGTTCCACATAACTGCGACTCGGTCGGCTAGCGCGAGAGCTTCCTCCTGATCGTGGGTCACGTAGATCGTCGTTATGCCTAGCTCTCGCTGAATCTTCCTTATCTCTCCACGGAGCCTAAGCCTAAGCCTAGCGTCTAGGTTCGTGAGAGGCTCGTCGAGTAGTAGAACGCGTGGCTCCACAACGAGTGCACGCGCAAGCGCTACGCGTTGCTGCTGACCACCCGATAACTGATGTGGGTACCTGTTCTCCAAACCCTTTAATCCAACTAGCTCGAGAACCATCTTAACCCTTCTATCGATCTCATTCTTCGGCAATCTCCTAACCTTCAGCCCGTAGGCGACGTTGTCGTAGACCGTCATGTGGGGCCACAGCGCCCAGTTCTGAAACACCATCACAGCGCCCCTCTCATCAGGCCTCTTGAAGGTGACATCCTCATCGTCGAACATCACCCTCCCCTCCTCAGGAACCTCGAAACCAGCTATGACACGTAGAAGCGTTGTCTTACCGCATCCCGAAGGACCGAGGATCGCGAAGAGCTCACCTTCCCTAACGTCTAGGGACACTCTTCTCAAGGCGGTAACTCTGCCGAACCTCTTCGTAACGTTGTCCACGACTATCCTGGTCATGGTCCCCCCTACATCGCTATCGATACGATTCCCCTCCTACCAAGCTTGGCTAGGGCCGCGAAGAGGATAAGGGCTTCGAGGAGCATGAGTATGGTTCCCATCGCCGCCGCCACAGCCTGGGGCTGCGCTCCACCGATTGTGCTTGGCGACTGTATGAGGCTCATCATTACGAAGGTTATGGGTCCGCAGTGATTAGGCGAGGTTATGTCTCCTCCCAGAGCCCCTATCGTTACGCTGAGACTCACCTCGCTTAGGATGTACACGGCGCTCAGTAGAAGACCCGCAGCTAAGCTTCTCCATGCCAGCGGAAGCACGATGTTCTTCACTATCCTCAGCCTCCTAGCCCCTAGGCATTGAGCTGCCTCCTCCACAGAGCTCGGTATCTGCAACAGTCCTGCGAAAACGGATCTAACTGTGAAGGGCATCTTCCTAACTATGTACGCGATCACGAGCACCACGGCGGGAGAGATCAGAGGGTCGAGGGGTGTACCCCTAGCGATGCCATGTAGGAAGACGAAGTACCCGAAGGCCATGACTAGGCCCGGAACAGCGAGCGGAGTTATGGAGAGAGCATCCAGAGCCGGGGTGACGACGCTCCTTACCCTAGCGATTGCGTAACCTGCTGAGAACCCCAGGAAAGCTATGGCGGTAGCGGCGATCGCAACGTAGATCAAGCTATTCTCTATCCCTCTAAATACACCTGGCTCTGAGAACAGAACCGCGTAGTTATTGAGCGTAAAACCGGTGGGGAAGGGACCTACCCATCGGTGGCACAGCGCGAGAACGAATATCCCGATCTCCGGAGCAGCAGCTGCTACGAGAATCGGTAGCACTACGAGGTAAGCAACGACCTTTCCCAACCAACCCAGCTTTATCCTGCGCAAGGGTCTAGGAGCTCCCCGGGTAAGCATGGCGTAATAGCGAAGGCTTAGATATCTGCGCAAGAAGATCATCGGGATGACCGCGAGTAGCAGCATGAGTAGGCTGAGCGCGGCCGCGGAACCACCACCGCCTATCAATGCGTACTGACGGAAGAATAGGTACACTTGATACGAAATCACCTTCCTAAAGCTGAAGACTATGGGCCCACCCACATCCTCCAAGCTCAACATGTATGCAAGGGTAGCCCCCGTGAATACGCCGGGAGCGATCAGCGGTAACACAACGGATCTAACCAACTTGAAGCCTCGCGATCCTAAGTTCACCGCTTGCTCAATAAGCGTCGCGTCTACAGCCCTGAGCGTTGCAAGCACGTTCACGTATACTATGGTGTAGAACGACAGTATCTGTGTTAGAGCCACGCCAGCTAAACCCGCCACCCCTATCTTGACATGGAGTCCGAGGGCTTCGAGCACAGCGCTCACGGTATTGCCCTGTAGATTGAATCCGTAGAGAAGCTTCACCACGTAGGCGTTCACGAAGGGCGCTACCAGGAGAGGGATCATGGCAAGCGCCGCGAAGAGCCTCCGACCGGGGAAGTCGAAGAGCCCAACGAGTATTGCTACGCTTGTACCTATAGCGGTCGTAGCTAGGGTCACTATCAACGCGTTGAGAACGCTGTTGGTTATGACCCCCATGTCAAAGCCTCTGATCGCAATAAGCGTTTCTCCACCTACGTGGGTCACTGTGATGGGGCTCACGACCGAGGACAGCCCCACGTAGAAAGGAGTTAGTAGAAGTCTCCAATCGAAGGTTAGGAGCCCCGTCGTGATGCTGGCTATAGGGGCTAAAAAGAACATTATTAGGATGGAAAGAGGTACAACCACGAACAGCATCGATGCTACGTCGCTTCGAACGAGCGGTTTCCTAATCATGGTCCTTATCCAGCCCCGAGCTCCTTGAGAACCTCTAGGTACTTAGCCCTAGCAGCCTCCCTCCATGCACTCACGAGCTTATCCACGATCTTCGGATTCTTCTCTATCTCCTTAGTTGCGAGGATCGCGTACTTCACGCTGAACACCATCTTCTTACCCGTTATCGGATCCACGAACGTTGGGAAGCTCGTTAGTAGGTTCTTCAACTCCTCGAACCTGGACTTCGATATCGAGTGATCTACGTAGTAAGCCTTTAGAAGGGCTGTCCAAGCCTTCTGCAGCAGGTCGTGTAGATCTATCAGAGTAGCCTTGAAGTACAGCACAACGGCTCTCTCCGTCTCGTCGGCTAGCGTCTCGTTGAAGTTTATCGTCTTCGCATGGAGCGTGATGTTAAAGATCTCGTATAGATCCTTCCTAGCCTTGCCCTCGGGCGTCTCGAAGACCCTTGGGTTCACCGGAAGCCTGTTTATGTGCTTATCCAACCATATTACCTGTCCCTGCGTAAGCACCCATGCTACGAAGGCCTCCGCGGCTTCGGGGTGCTTCGTCGATACGGTTACGGCTATCGGATCACCGTTAACGATGGTCTCGCCCACGGGCAGTATGTACCTACATGCAGGGTTGAGTACGTGCGCCGTGTAGCCGTAGAAATCTATGGTTAGCCCCACCATGATCTCACCGTTTATCACGGCATCCCTAACGTCGTGGGAATGCCTGTAGATCCTGGAGTTAGCGGCTAGCAAGGTGAGTATCCTCCAACCCTCGTCCCATCCATAAGCCTGTAGTATGATCTCGTACATCCTCGTCATGCTGGTACTCATCGTGGGATCGGCGATTCCAACCACAGGCACACCCGTTTTGAGCATCAGCAACCCAAGCTCATCCGAGGCAAGGTCTCTCCACGTCTTCAGCTCCTTCCAATCGAACCCCAGCTGCTTAGCAACCTTGGTATTCACAGTGAAGCCGAAGCTCGCTAAGGCAGCTGCCACCCAGTACACCTTGCCATTCACAACCTTCTTCGTGGGGACGCCCCCGATCGTATTGGGGATCTGTTTAAGTGCGTCGAGAGCGATCTTCGTTTGCAAAGGTCTTAGTAAGTGAGCCGATAGAAGGATGTCGAAGAGCGTTGGACCTCCACCCCACGCAACGTCTACGCTATGGCTCTTCACGTACTCAACCCACCACCCAGCTGGTATCTTCACGAACTTGAGATCCGTTATACAGAACCTCTTGGCGATGCTCGAGTTCAGGAAGAGCTGCCTTGCCCTCTGAAGAACCTCAGTTGGATGGCGAGTGAGTATAACGAGCGTTACGTGCTCTCTACACGTATGTGCTACGCTATGAGCAGAGGTTCTGGAAGCGCTCATCGATGAAGTGGTTGATACTGCAACGCTGCTAGTCGACGTCGTAGTAGAGGTCTTGGGGAATCCCTTGACGAATATCGCTACCGAAACCGCGATAACCACTATCACGGCTATTGCTACAGCAATTGCAACCCTCGTGCTTAAAGCCATGTAGCCCGCCTCACCCAATCTTTGTTTACCTATATAAACTTGCATCACCTTGAAATCCTAAGATCTCAGTAGATCTGGTAATCCACAGTGGTTCTACCACGAGCTCAAGATCGCTCGGGTACGCTCTAGAAGGTTCGTAACCTGGATCGTTGAAAGCCGGAGGTTCGCGAACATGCGCTTGACTAGTGGACTCTAAGGTGGTATACCTAGGAGTAGCATGATCGATATCGTTAGCGCTGCCAACGATATTGCTAGGAGAACCCACTTGGCTATCGATCCTCTACTCCTACCCTCGCTAACCTCTTCCGTCGTCTTCTCCTCAGCTTTCTGTTCAAGCTCTTTCTTCTTCTTCTCACCAACTTCCTCGATCTCAGATTCCTTCCTAGATTCCTTAGGTTCGATTGTCTTCACGACCACCTTGTTCTCGTTAGCTGGAGCTCTCAGTATGTGGGGTTTGAAGAACCTACGTTTAGCTACCCTCTTCACTCTCCTAACTTTCTCAAGTCTCTTCAGATAGTCGTCGAATTCCTTACTAAGCCAATCCTCGATAACGTCCACTACCTCGCGCAGATTCTTGAACTGAACTCGTTCTCTAATGAGTTGAGGAAGCGTGCCTATGCCGACGATCCTACTCACGATTTCGAGAACCCCATCGTCGCTGAGGGCTATCCTCAACACGTCTCGCGTCGATAGCTTCAGCCCTAGATCCATGTTCATCTCCTTCAAGTACGTATAGAAGGTCTCTAGCTTCATAGCGACGCAGTAGGTGGTAGAACAACTTCGGAGAGATCTACGTAGCTGATCCACCAACGTATCGAGGATCTTGGAGATGTTTAAGGCTACCTCCTTAGCTATAGCTCCATGCACACCGTTGACGTTGACCGTGAAGTTCCTTACCTCCGTGCTCGTATGAACATCGCTACGAACGTTGCTAACCTCATCATTGCTCAGCCTATGCTTAAGGTCTTCGACGAAGTTTCGAGGGATTGCATTCTCTACGAAGTTAACCCCCTGAGGTGTCAGCACAAGGATGTGGCTATTACCACGAGGAATCTTAACGGCGTATCCATGAGCTACGAGCCTCTCAACATCTTCGAGCAGTTCCCTCCTGAACATACTCTCCTCGCTCACTCTATAGGTAGAGCTAAGGAAGTTGGTGTCTAGGAGTTGCTGAAGCTTCGCAACTCTCTTGGATAGAGAATCCATGTTCTCCGCAATACCGTTGTTCATGTACATAGCCAGCAATACCACTAGGTATCTAGGAAAAGCATTCTTATCCAAGAGCTATGTCCCACATACTCGAATGTATGGAGATAGATAAAGTTTGGCCCTGGGGACACCGCTGATGAAAACTATGTAGGGTGTCCCCAGAGAGGGGTTTTTCAAGGCATGTGCAGACCCGTTCTTCGGTCCCCGGTGCAGAGCCTTGGATCCCTTGACGCAGGTAATCGCGTGGATAACGACTTTAACGGCTTTGATAGTGAGCTGGTGTATTAGGAGGAGAAGAGCTAGGAGGTAGCTTAACGAAGCTCTCGCTTCCCTACCTACTTATCTCCTTCCAGAGTATGCCGAGTTTGGTTGCGTAGCCATAGGCTTCCTCCAACTCTTTCCAGCTAGGTCTCCTAGCGATATCAGGGTATGTGTAGGCTCGGTGCTCGGGTCTGTACTGATCCATGATGTTTACCAGCACCCTATCCCTCGGCAGGTTCTCGGCTATCATCCTCAGCACGGGCTTAGTGCAGCACTCGACGTGGTTTGGAAGCACTAAGTGCCTTATTATCATGTCTCCCCACTCGATTGCGATTTTGAGGTTTCTCACGGTTACCGAGACGTAGTTTTCGATCCCCGACAACCTCTTTGCGCACGCATCGTTTCCGTACTTGAAGTCGGGTAGCCATATGTCCATAACGTGCTTGAGCAGCTCCATGGTCTCGAGGGTCATGTAGAAGTTGCTGTTCCATAGCTGAGCTATGTTCACGTCTAGGTAGAGAAGGCTCTCCAGAATCGTGTGCGTATTGGGTATGGGGTCTCCACCAACGTGGTTGATGTTCCTAGCACCCTTCATAGCCAACTCCTTCTGCATCAAGGCGAGCTTCCTAGCATCCACGATCACGCCATCCCTTGGATGAACCTGGGAAATGTCCCAGTTCTGGCAGTAGACGCATGCGAAGTTGCAACCGCCGTAGAATATCGTTCCGCTAGGCACGAGCGGAGCTTCCTCGCCTACGTGTAGGAACCAGCTATGAACGTAGGTCCTTCCATCAACCCTACAAGCGCCGATAGCGCCCGAGATCCTATCGACGCTGCACTTCCTCTCGCAGAATCTACAGCTCCTAACGATCCTCTTCGCTATCTCAACCTTTAGATGAACGAAGTTCGGCTCGGCTAGTCGATAGCACTTCACGAACTCATCGAATCTCATACCCTCCTTCCTAACCTCTCTCCACCTAGACTCGAATTCCTTGCCTAGATCGTTGTGAAGAGCCCACAGCTCCTCCACGCTCATCGAAAAGAGCTTCTCGGGGGAAACTTCGAGAGGCACGCTCTTCGCGATCACGAACTTGGCTGGGTAGCCATCGAGTAGAACTGCGTAGTACCAACTAAGAGCTTTCCTAAACGTCTCGTTGCTAAGAGCCTCGACCGCGTCGGGCCTTACCAACGCCCAGTAACGTTCGCTTCCCCACACCAAGCTCTACGAACCCACTCGGGATCTAGCTATCAAGCTCTTTAACGCTATCCTCAAACATATTTCCCTCCGAAGCCCATAGGCTCCACGGGTGCTCATGGTGTTGACCCGCGACGAAGCTCTCAATCTTCTCCGAACGTATCTAAGGGATGAGAAGATGGTTAAGCACTGCATAGCCGTTGAGGCTGTGATGAGAGCTTTGGCTAGGAGGCTCGGTAAGGATGAGGAGCTGTGGAGCTTGATCGGGCTTCTACACGACGTAGACTACGACGTGACGAACAGAGATTTGAGGAGCCATGGAATCAAGGCAATGGAGATTCTATCCAACCACCTACCACCCGAGCTCCTCAAGGTGATTGCGTGTCACAACGAGGAGACTGGGATCGAGCCCGAGACCGAGGAGGGTAAGGAGATGTGCATAGCGCTACGAGCGGCTGACCAGGTTTCGGGGCTCATCGTCGCCACGGCGCTGGTCATGCCCAGCAAGAAGATAGCCGAGATCAAGCTCTCCACACTGAAGAGGAAGTACAAGTCGAAGGACTTCGCGCGCGGCGTGAAGCGCGAGAGGATAGCAGCTATAGAGAAACTCGGCATTCCCCTAGACGAGTTCCTAGCAATAGCTCTCGAAGCCATGAGAAACATCGCAGATCAACTCGGGCTCTGAAAGTACTAGAGTTAGAGTATGTGCCACAGATCTGTTTTCGAAGAAGTAATCAATTAGTTGTATCAGTGCGAGCTATTGAAATCGCTTAGAATTGCTAAACAAAAGGTATAATGCTAACTCTTGCCCTGATATCAACTCTTGAGCTTCATGATCGTTGATAGCGATTTAATGATGAGGCTTGTGATGTCCAATGTTACGCTTCGTGAGGTGGATTAAGTGTGTTGCGATGATTCAATTCATTGTCTACGCAACCCTCGTTTGAAGCTCAATGAAGTATGGCAACCACTATTTCTTAACCCAACTCTCTACGCTAGACCAGCATACGTCAACATGGTCAATCACTCTCTTTCTGATCAATTCCCTCAATTCTCTACTCTTCATGGCTTCGTACGAAACCAGCAGAACTCTCTTGACTTTGCACGGGCTATACGGCGTTCTGCTAGTGATGGAAATGATAGTTAGGGTTCTCACGAACGCGTTGAGCACTTCCTCGCAGTGATCTAGCTTATCCTGCAACTCCTTAGGGTCTCTATGTCTGAACGGAGGGTCTATCTCTACGAGGAGCGCCACTATCTCGTTACTTAAGCGATCGATAAGAACTACGATGTAGTCACAGTGACTAACAGGATTTATGTTAACACACTTTTGTAGAGAATAGCAGATTGGTTCAAGAGCTATTATTACTGAAGCACCGCTACATATGAATGGACAGTTTCCAGTTTCATTAAGACACACAATCCTCTTACTATCATCAACGATAGGCTTAGCTCTAAGCGGATCGATGGATGGTGTGCTCAACTGGATATCCCTATACAAGCTCTCTCAGAGCATTGAGCTGTTTAGACACTTGCTCCACCATCGAAGGTATCGATATCAAGATCTCGTTCGTAGAGACCTCACGCGGTTCTCCATCCTCATCAAAGAAATAGAATGCCACGTCCACGCTCCGCACCTTCTCAACTATGTCTTTGACCGTTTCATCGCTAAGAACCTCCTTCAGTTCAGCCACATCCAATAACGACCTCGTTATTTCGACGGCCTTTTCAATATCAATCGTTTTAAGCTTGTCAATTATTGCTAACTCGGTGATTAGGAAATCGCTATGCGTTGTTATCACAATTCTTGTACGAGAGGAAGCGAAGAGGGCTAAGATCCACGCAATCAATCTTTGGTACCTTGGATGTAGCTGCGATTCTGGTTCCTCAACGATTGTTAGACAGTTTGCTTTATACCTAGAAACTCGTGCAAGTGGAAGGAGTAGCCCAGTCATGCCTCCTACCATAGCTGACGAGTTGAACAGCTCTAGCTTGATACCAGACCTTTCATCACTATACACAATCTTTCTATTCTCATCAACCCTTACATCTCCACGAAGAATCGCTTTGATCAACAGCGCTAGGTTAGGATCAAACCTCTTCATTCTTTGAACAATACCCTCCTCAACCCAGTAAGACACTTCTGTATCAAACTCCCTCAGATACATCCTAATTGGCAAAGGCAGTAAACATAGCATTCCTCTAAAGCTACTGGATAGAATTGTACGCATGGGTCTACGTCTAACGAGACCCAGGATAACGCTGTAGGTTTCCCTACCGTAGGGGATGAATGTGACGATATCAGTTTCAAAAGTCTTACGCATTAATTCATAGAACGTCAATGCAATGATTGCATAGGTAACGCGCTCAACGAAGAATTCCTTAAACATTCTTCTCCTCTCACTCTTCTCAACAAAGAAGGATGGCGGTGGCAAGAATGCTCGACATGCTAGTGCTCCACAGGAGTACTTCAAAATCATCTCATCGTTAGGCCCTACAACATCAAGCTCGATCTTTGCTGGAACTTGTATACGTTCCAGATTATCGATGATGACCTTGCCGTGATCCAGATGGAGCTTCAGCTCTTCTGAAGAGATGGAGATGAATGCTTTCTCCAGTAACTGCTTGCCATAGTTATAGAAAGTTCTAGTAAAGGCTTTCTCAATTCCATGCTCAAGAAGCTCGATTATCACATTCCCCAATACTCTGATCGAAATAGGCGAGGATATGATTGAATACGTGGATCTTTCACCCAGCTCCTCTATGGAGGGTATGCTAAGCCCTTTCACAACATCCTCGATACCTCGAGCCACATCCTCGATAAACTCCCGATGCCTCCCAAGCTCACGCACAGCATAAACAAATGATTCGGCGATGGCGTAGATAGCCTTAGCAGTATAGCTCTTTCCAGTATTCGGAGGTCCCAGAAACACCGTAACGTTCTTGAGATTGAATTGCCCACGCTTAACCGGGCCAAAGTTCTCTAACTGCACATTGACAACCATCACTGCCACACCTTCTAAGCACTCACCGAGCTCTACGTTCCTTACATAGTTAGAAAAGGCTTGCACTCGATGCATTTACAAGGCCAAGAGCTTAACCCCAGATCTGTTCAATGCTATAGATCACAGCACCAGCATCTGCCGGAATTCTCGACAATAATCTACATGAGTGTTTTATCAAGATAATCTAAGCCCTATTGAGTACTCGGCATCGCATTCGAGGGGCTCGTCGAACACGGAATGTATCGAAGAGCTCTCGAAACAACGAATTTAGAAGCTGCGGTGCGAGCCCTCGTGAAACGCGTGTCTACCAAGTACTGAGAAGCGTAAGCATGTTGAGAACTGCGAAGAACCGCGAAACCAATGCGTCTAGACACGATACTACTGAGATGCTACCGACACTCTCAAGCATCCCATCGAGGTCCTCGTCGTAGTGCGGATCAAGCTCCAGAAACCCTTTTCCTTGGGTACGCAGCGATGAGGTCTCTCAGCGACTTGATTAAGTCGATGGGTCTCGAGATCGAGATGCTCGAGGTCGATACGAGGCATTTACCCAGTAGATGGGTGTACAGGTTCTACGCTAGGAGGAACGGTTCTCGTGTAGAGGGGTGGATCGAGGTTTCGTGGAGGGACTCCAAGCCAGAGATCAAGAGGGTCGTGCTCGAATAACTACTTTTTTCCAACGAGTTCTCCTTGATAGAGCTGGGCGAGGGGATGAGCCTACGGCTCTTCTCCCAACCGCGAACCGGGGTCGAGGAGCTAGACGTGGTTGTCGTTGGTGCGGGCCCAGCGGGTCTGACAGCTGCTCTCTACCTGGCTAGATACGGTGTGAGAACGGCTGTCTTCGCTAAGGAGATCGGGGGTCAGATGGCTATAGCGCCTCTCGTCGATGACTATCCAGGGCTTCCTCAGATCGCTGGTCGCGAACTAGCTAACAGATTTGTTGAACATGTGAAGAGGTACGGGGTTCCGATAATCGTCGACGAGCTCGTTGATCTAAAGAGGGAAGGGGATAGATGGGTAGCTATCTTCTCCAGCAATCGCAGAGTTCGCTGTTACGCCGTGATCCTTGCCCTAGGGGCTAGGAAGAAGAAGCTCGGTGTTCCAGGCGAGGATAGGCTCGTGGGTAGAGGTGTTTCCTACTGCGCTGTTTGCGATGGACCTATGTTCGTGGGTAAGAAGGTTGCTGTAGTCGGCGGTGGTAACTCGGCTCTATCATCTGCTCTGCACCTAGCTAACATAGCCAGCAAGGTCTACCTAATACATAGGCGAGAGGAGTTCAGAGCTTTTCCACACTACGTGAAGCTAGTCGAGGGCAGTCCAAGGATTGAGATTCTGAGGAACACAATCGTTACCGAGATCCTCGGCGAGGATAGAGTCGTGGGGATTAGGGTTAAGAACGTGGTTAGCGGAGAGGAGAAGATTCTTGAGGTTGATGGGGTGTTCATAGAGATCGGGGTGGAGCCTCCTAGAGAGCTCTTCGAGAAGATGGGTATCGAGGTCGATGAGAGTGGTAGGGCGAGGGTCAGGGTAGACATGAGCACGAACCTACCTGGGGTGTTCGTCGCTGGCGACGCTGCCGGGGGTTCCAACAAGTACGTGTTTCCACAGATAATCACCGCCGCTGCCGAGGGTGCTATAGCCGCCGATGCGGCTTGGAGGTACGTGCAGAGATTGAGATCGGGTACCAGCACCTAGCTACGGCTTCACGAAGTGATCTCTAAAAGTCCGGTCTCTCGAAACCCCATGGGCTGAAGGCGTGGCCACGTACAGCGACGTTGTGAAGCTTCTCGTAGAGGACAGGATGCTTGCTTGGAGAAACGATTCGTTGGAGATCAACGAGTCTCGGGCTCACGTCGTTGGAGCTCGTGTCTGCATCGATGGGTGCTGGGGCATAGCCTCAAGGCAAGGAGGGTCGACAAACATCGAGGAGTTGAAGAGGCTTGCATGGAAAGCTGCTCGCTCCTCCTCTACCTGTCCTGGACTCGCTGAGGCGGAGATCTTCCGCGGCAAGGTGGAGCTCGGGTTTAGGGGGCTCGATATAGAGGGCTTGTTCGATCTCTTACCAACGCTCTGCTCCGAGGCTAGAGAGGTTGGGGTGGAGAACTGCGAGGTGATAGTTGTCAAGAGGTTCTCTGAGCGCATCATCGAGCACGAGCAGGGGGAGGCGAGGGAGAGCAAAACATGGATCGAGGTAGAGGTTGGGTTGAGCGACTCGAGGGGTGGTTTCGGTAGCTGGAGAAGCTACGTCGTTGCGTGGACTTCGCTGAACGTTGCGAGGATCGTCGAGGAGGTGTTTAGGACTGCGATGGAGGTGTACCGAGCTTCGCTCCAGGCAAAGCCTCTGCACCCCCTAAGCATCGGAAAGGCAACCTTGGTACTAGACCACGAGTGCTCAGCAGCGCTAGCGCACGAGGTGAGTCACCTACTAACGGCTCCGAGCGGCACGGCTTTGCTAAGTACGCAGCTGGCATCGAGCGAGCTGACCATGTTCGACGACCCGATGTATCCAGGCGCAGCTAGCTATCGGGTCTTCGACGATGAGTGCGTGAGGTGCGTCAGGAGAACACTCGTGGAGAACGGAAGAGTTATTGATCTGCACCACATTCGCGAAACAGCTCATAAAGCCGGGTCTATCCCAGGATCTGCCCACGGGCTCTTCGCAAAACCGATACCGTTCCACACAACGCTCATAGTTAAATCCGGCGACTGGAGGGAGGAGGAGATCGTGGAGGAGACTCGGAGAGGGTTCATGGTCAGGGGCTGTGCCATGGCTACGCTGGAGAGTGGGTACGTCAGGATAGTTCCGATGATAGCTAGAGTGATCGAGAGGGGAGAGGCGAGGGACTTCGTGAAGCTGAGGGAGGTTAGAATACCTTTGAAAGCCCTTAGATCTATCGATGCTTTATCTAGGGATGCCAAAGCTAGGCATGGATACGAAAAGCAGTGGATTGTTACCGAGATCGCTCCCTCGATGAGGCTCGTGGCATACATTCAGTGAAGAAAAGGTGTTTAGCGATGCTCTCTAGAGAGCTCTACCTATCCAGTTCGACAAGCTCTCTCTGAAGCTCGAGAGGAAGGATAGGTAGGTTGCGTAGTCTCGGCAGCTCTTAACCTTCTCGACGAATTCTCTGTACACCCTGCTCCTCTCCAACACGTACTTCACGTACTCCTCTCTCGACGACCTCTCGTACTGAGGCAGCTCCTCCACGACCCTAGCAAGCTTCTTATCGAATAGATCGATTATCTCGGCGAGCACGTGTTCGAGCACGGTGTGGTAGAACCTCTTACCGCTCTCGATCTCCTCCATAGCCCTCACGAGGTTGGCCGTGGTTCTAACCGATACGAGATCGTAGAGGCTCCTAGCAACGCTTAGCTCCACCACCTTGAGTATTGGTTCACAGTACACCTCTCCTTCCCAATCCCTAGACCTACTCTTCTTTACGTACCTGCTACACACATCGCTGTTGAGAGCTGCTACTAGGGCTGTACTGCCGAACCTAGCCTCGAGAGCTAGGCCCCTCTTCGGATCTAGGATCTCCATAAGTACCTTAGCGTAGTCGCTCGTGCTCATGCTCGATAGGGTGTCCAGAAGCTTCTTCTCGAACTCTTCTAGACTCGACTCGTCGTCGGGCGGCAACGCTCCTCCCGTGAGCATGGAGTACACGAGCTTACCCCTATCCGTAGCTATGACGACCCCCGCCTCCACCCTCTTCA
>JALWBS010000071.1 GCA_027037025.1 Desulfurococcales archaeon
TTTATCGCCGATCCGCAAGCACATTTAAGGAAGAAGCTCTTCAACTACGTCTACGACCTCGTGAGGAATAGAATCAGCGTAGAGGAGTTCGTGAGGAAAGCATCTGCTGCTCTGAGAACTTCGCTTAGAACCAATATGCGGACAGCTTACCAGATCTGGTGCATAGCAGCGACGCTGAACATTCTCGTCGATTCGCATGGCTACGACCTCGAGTTTCCCGAGCACCGATTCCTGAACTTTGATAGGAGCGGAAAGCAGAAGTTAGGAATGATACCACCGAACGCAGTGCTCATAAACTACTTCAGAGGCTTCGTAAGCTTGTTCCACGAAGCTCCACGTCCCCTAGGATGGGAGGATACATCCGATCTTCAGAGGATATGGAGTTTATACACTGCGCTAAGACCAGACATGCTAGTGTACGGCGGCAAGGTTCTGGATATCGTAGACTTATCGAAATCTCCTCCGATAAAGAGACCGGACGTACTGATAGAGTTCAAGGAATTGCCCGACTGGTATCAACGCGTTCGAGACCTTAGGGGCTATTTCAGAAAGCCCTTAACGGCTGAGGAGTGGAGATCCAAGTGGTTAGAAGGTCTTTTCGACGGCCTTGCAGACATAATGGGGGTTAAGAGATCAGAGGTTCGTCAACGCGTGGAATCCAGTGCATCACTGCGAGTACGCGAATACAAGCTCGTACAACTCTATGTATCGACTTACAAACCCAGGAAAGCGATCTTAGTCAGTAAAAGCTTGATACCGTCTGGTATCAGAAACGAACTCGAGATGATGGGGGTAACGGTTTTTGATGGAATAGAGTTCGATAGAAAGAAGCTTGAAGGGTTAGCATCTACAATAGACGAGTTTGCAAAGTTTGATTACGAAGATCGTGTAGCGGTATCGATCTCAGCAAAGGTCTTAAAACAACTGAGCGGGATCTGCAGGTCGCTAGGGGTTAAATCCGTAAGCGAATGCATAGAAAAAATAGTTGAGCTAGTGAAACATCGAGAGCTTAAGCATTGAGAGCAATCGAGTATCCGTGACTCGATCCAGAGGATTGTTGAAGTAGCTGCTCAAGTTCTTTGATCAAATTCTCGAGCTTCTCGACCAGCTTCTTGACGTAGCTCAGGTTCTCCATAGCGTTACTGCACCTAAACTTCTTCATGTTTTCATAGACGTTCGTCAAGTACTTAACTATCTCCTTAAGTACGCTCTTTATTTCGTTGATCAACTTGCTTACCATAGCACTAACCTTCTTTTCCTGCGCTTCCTTTACCAACTTCTCGAACTCCTTACCTAGCTTCTCGACTTTAACGACTATGTTCACATAGATCTTCAGAGGCTTCATTTCATCGACTATCTTAAGCACAACGTTCTTCATCGAAGCTTGCGCAATCGTCAACGCTTCTATTAGCTTGCCGACGCGCTTACTAACGTTCTTCTCCTCAGCAACTCTCTTGAGCATCTCAGCGATGCGCATTTCAAAGCTCTTCATCTTGGTGTTCCAACGCTTAATCATCGACGTCATCATGGAGGTCACGTTCTTAGTGATGTTGGCTACGGAGCTAAGGCTGGTGCTTACGTTAAGTAGTTCAGCAGACATGTTCTTCATCAACGCTAGCTGCATCTTGAGAATGCTTGTAGATACGTTCGTTAACCTTGCGATGGTGTTGTTCAAGCACTGCATCTTATCCGTAGCGTTGGCGAGCTCCATACACTTGTCGATATCAGTAGCTATGCTACGCAGGGTTCTATTGAATTGCTCTACAATATCTGCAAGCTTACTTGCATTGAGCGTGGTAGACGCATTGTAGATCTCCTTAACGAGCTCTAGATCCTTAGATATCACAACTTTGGCTTTAGCGTACAGATCCTTGGCCTCGCTCTCGAGCTTCTCCTTAACGATCCTCATCAATTGCATCACGATTTTCTCAGCTTTTGCGACATCGTGTTCGACCTTCTTTGCCACTTCCACGAGCTTATCTAAGCTGACGTTACCGTTGGATACGTTCTCTATCAGCTCCAGATCCTTCTTCAACACGGTGACGATATTATCAATTGTTTTCTCGATGGATGTATTCACTACAAGGTTCTTGTACCTGTTGATGATGTTCAGCATCCTCTTTATCTTCGTCTCCAGCATCATCAACTTCTTCGTGTACTCCTTCCGCATCCTGCACCTGAACACCTTAACCTTGTTCATGGCTTCGTGTATCTCTTTGCTAGCGTTCTCGAGTTTCTTCATAAGTTTCTCGAGTTCCTTCACAACGTTCTTCGCCATGGTCTTCGCATGCATGTGCTCCACGCTTTCGTTGATTATCTTCATCATCTTCATGATGTCGCTGAGCTTCTTCTCAACATTCTTCAGGTTATGAATCGATAAGTTCTGAGTAGCCTCGTTAGCTATTGCTACGAGCTTCGTAACTAGTACCTCTATCAACTTCGGTGTTATCTGCACGGATATGGTACTTATTATCTCGTGATATCTAGTAATGTTTACCGAGCTCAGCACCGATTTGATCACTGAGACGTTTATGGAGATGTTGAGCTTGTGCGCTATCTCAATGCTTCTAACTATGGTTACGTTAACGATGTGCTCAATAACCTTAGAGCTCTTCACAACGTTTGTTTGCACACCGATCTTCTCTATCTGTTCTATGAGTAGAGTACCGTTGTTTATGTACTGCTGCAGCTGAGCTTCGGTCATGTTGTATATATTCATCGATATGAGCTTCTCCGCCTTTTTCTCAATGCTTGGAGGAAC
>JALWBS010000072.1 GCA_027037025.1 Desulfurococcales archaeon
TCAATGCGAACAGCGAGGGTTGGGTACTCTTCAAGTGCCCCGCTAGCAGCGTTAGTCCGTCTCCCGGAGACAAAGGATTAATGAAGTTGTACTTCAGCACGAGCGGCGCTCAGAGCTTCACCGTAGTCATAAGTACTGTTGGATAACAGTGTGGTGAAGAGTTAAGCCTTTTTCGTATCACTTATACACATTGATTGCAACGCCTTTTTAATTTTCAAAGATTCGGCTTCCTCATTAAAATAGTTGATGATACCAAGAGGTGCAACGCTACGGCGCTAACTCGCTACTTCGTTTATCTACTCCCGCACTGTACTCATTCATAGTAGGTGGACGCTGTGAGCTCTGATCGTACTAGCGAGCTTTACGAGAAGAGTCTTGAGCTTCATAGGTTCTACCGTGGTAAGATTGAGATGGTTCCTAAGGTGCCTATAAGCTACGAACTATTCGCTCTTTGGTACACACCCGGTGTTGCTGAACCTGCTCGTGTTTGTGGTTCTGATCCTTCTCAGAGCTTCTACCTGTGTAATCGTTGGAATACGGTTGCGATTATCTCAGACGGTACGAGGGTTCTTGGCCTCGGTAAGCTAGGGCCTGAGGGTGCTCTACCCGTTATGGAGGGTAAGGCTCTGTTGTTCAAGTATCTCGGTGGTGTCGATGCGATTCCCATAGTTGTTAGGGAGAGGGATTTGGATAAGCTCGTGTACATAGTCAAGGCTTTGGAACCCAGCTTCGGAGGTATAAACCTTGAGGATATTGAGAGTCCGAAGTGCTTCGATTTGTTGGAGAGGCTTAGGCAGGAGCTCGACATACCTGTTTGGCACGATGATCAGCAGGGTACGGCTCTCGTAACCCTGGCTGGTCTCATCAACGCTCTGAAGCTCGTTGGTAAGAAGCTTAGCGATATAAGCGTGGCTATCATAGGCGCTGGCGCTGCGGGCATAGCCATCGCTAGGTACCTCATGGTCGCCGGCGTTAAGCCTGGTAACATCTACGTCGTGGACTCAAAGGGTATTCTCCATAGGGATCGACCCGATTTGAAGAGCGGTGATCCTAAGCTTAAGTGGAAGAGGTGGGTAGCTGAGCGAACCAATGCCGAGGGTAGGACTGGTGGGATTCCCGAGGCTATGAAGGGTGTCGATGTAGTGATAGGTGTCTCGAGACCCGGGCCTGGGGTTATTAAGAAGGAGTGGATCAAGCTCATGAACGACAACCCCATAGTGTTCGCCGAAGCCAACCCCGTTCCCGAGATATGGCCTTGGGAAGCTAAGGAGGCTGGTGCACGCGTCGTTGCTACGGGTAGGAGCGACTTTCCGAACCAGATAAACAACAGTCTTGGGTTCCCTGCCGTGTTTCGAGGAGCTCTAACGGTGTTCGCTAGGAAGATAACTGATGAGATGTGTATAGCCGCTGCCTATGCCTTGGCGAGCTACGCTGAGGAGAAGGGGCTGAGTGAGGACTACATCATACCAACGATGGAGGAGACCGAGGCTTACGTGAGGGAGGCCATAGCCGTTGCAGAGAAGGCTATGGAGCAAGGGGTAGCTAGGAGGAAGGTGTCGAGGTCCGAGCTCGAGCGCGAGGTTAGGGAACTGATCGAGAGGCCGAAGAAGTACCTAAGGCTGGCTGTGGAGAGCGGGGTCGTGGCTCAGCTACCTAAATGAATTGATAATCGTTGAGAAACGCATATTAATAACTTTCGCTACCTGTGGAGAGGACAGTTTTGAGTAGGTGGGTCTACGATGAGTCGAAGGATGAGGGTGTTTATCAGGAGCCTGGACCCCTCAATGCTAATAAGCTCTTTTGACATGTTATCGAAGGAGATACCAAAGATCTTTCCCGGAGCTCGTGTCTATATGAAGACCACGAGCGTTGGGCGCCCCGTTCTAGTCGTGGAAGTGCCCGAGGGCGACGAGAGGATAGCTACAGATATCTGCTCTCGGATCCGCGATATGGTGAGAGCCTCTGTTCGATGTAGAAAGAGAGTCGTTCGATGAATCGATTGGGATCGTGCTGAGGAACGCTGAGCTAAGCGATATAAGGAGTGCTCTGAGGATAGCTTGCAGTTCGAGGAGAGGTGTTAAGCCTGGGTACGGCTACTCGAAGGTCCTGAAGTTTTTCCTGCTCCTCGCCGAGCGAGAACCTCTAGGTAGACACCTACTCTCGAGAGAGCTTGGGATCGGCGAGGCTTCGGTTAGAACCTTGGTTAAGAGGCTACGTGAAGGGGGTTTCGTCGAGGTTGATAGGGTTGGTGGATGCGTGCTCACTGAAGCTGGTAAGAGGGCTCTGCACCAGCTACTCTCAGTAGCTCCCCGAATGCGGGATGTAAACGATTTGCTTAGGGATCTAGCTCTGGATAGGTATGCGTACGCTGCACGTCTTCGGGCGGAGCTACGCGACGTAGTTAAAGCTAGGGACTCCCTGATCAGGTGCGGAGCCTCTGCAGCGCTGATCCTCGTAGTTATCGAGAACAAGCTCGTGATTCCTCCGGGTGGGTATGGCGAGGATTCGTATCCCGAGCTAAGCTACTTAAAAAAGGTCTTGGGTGTGGAGAGCGGTGAGCTCGTTATCGTGTCCTTCGCTGGGTCGAAGAGACGTGCTGAGGAAGCTCTTCTGGAGTGGTTGGCTAGGCTACTCCTTGCATAGGTCTGGATAGAGCGTTTTTAGTATGGTGGCTGCCTCGTCGATGTCCTTGACCGTGTCTATGGACTTCCAGTAAGCCTCTCTGTATACGTGGCCCAGCAACTTCCTCTCC
>JALWBS010000073.1 GCA_027037025.1 Desulfurococcales archaeon
GGAGGCGAATACACGTGGAGATTAGCATCGAAAGCCGAGAAGATGGGTATACCAATGTACATATCCGTCGAAAGAGCCGCGTTAGCAGCATGGTCCCTCGCAAAGTTCGGTGAATGGCTTAAGGCTAAAGGAACATTCGAGGAGTACATCGAGCAGTGCAGAAAAGCTTGGGGTTACTAAGAACAGTTCTTTTCTACCAACAGCTTCTTAGCTAAGATCGAGTTGAGTGCTAGGGAACAGGTGTTGAGACTAGTAGTGTTCATGGTAGACGCCCTAGACGTGAGAGACGTTAAGAGACTCAATCTAAGTAACTTGATGGGGGCTCGCTACGGCACGTACCCAGCTGTTGTATCACCTACTCATGGAAAGCCCTTCACTCCATACGCATGGGCAACAATAATCTCAGGTAGCGAACCACGAAATGCCGGACTCGATTCGTGGTGGAGCTGGGGGAGGGTTCTCGATAAAGTAAGGACGTTGCCCATAATCAAAAAGATTCCGGGGAAGAGAAAGATCCTCGAAAAGCTTGGAGTAAGACCTAAGCTAGCGACGATTAGGGGAAGAGGTACTACGATATTTGACGATATTCATGATAGTGTAGCTCTGTTCATTCCTAGCTACAGTGAACCACTGTGGATAAGGGATAGCTATATTGAAGCCTCGAAGAGAGGTTTGAGAGCTTATATAGAGCAGGTATGGAGAATCCATGGCTTCAGAAGGAGATGCATATTAAATGCGTTGAAACTTTGTAGAAGATGGAGGCTCTTCGCAGCGTGGGTCGACGTCGTGGACATGATCGGCCATGCTTGCATAGCTAAGCATAGGATACACTACGACTTAGCTCTGAAAGCCGTGGATGGCTTGGCCCGTGAAATGAAGGAGGTGTTACGTTCTCAAGGAATTGAGTTTGCGTTTGCGGTCGTCAGTGACCACGGCATGGAGCCCCAACCCGATGGAACGGGAGATCACTCATCGCTAGGCTTCTGGAGCATAGAACCCAACATTCCGTGGTATAGACCATCCAGGGCAACGGACTTCAGATACCTGTGGAGAAGAATCGTTGAAGAGCTTTAGTAGCTTCGCCTACGTAGTTTAGCTACTATAGATGCGATAAGTATCGTAAACACCAATGTTACGAGCAGCAGCGCTGGGAGAAGCATGCTCTTCGCAGTACCTCCGAGTGAACCTCCTCCCGAAGCTACGTAAGTCGTGCTACGCTGGGTTGTGGTTCGCGTAGTTGATGATGCTTGGATAGGAGTTGAAGCAGTTGCGTAAGCTGTTGCTGTGCGGGTTGTCGTTGTAGGTGTTACGGTAACCCGGATCTTAACGGGTATGCTGATGTTTGCTGGGTCGGTGATGCTCAATGTGATCGTTGAAGCGCCTGGTCTTGATGGTGCTCTCACGGGTACACTGATCTTACCCTGGGAATCGGTTCTGTAATCCGTGCCGTTCACCACAATGATCGTTCCTGGAGGAGGTACGAAGTTCGTTCCGTTGTACGTAAGCTGCAGCGTTACGTTGAAGACCTGGTTGGGAGCCACAGTTTTGGGATACGAAGCGTTGGCTACGGATAGAGCTTGAAGTATGGCAGAGCTCATCGAGCTCAGCGTTTCTCCAAACGCGTTTATGCCGTAGACGTAGATGTTCACAGGGTTACCAAGGCTTTTATTCCATGGTATGGAGATCGCTACGTTGACGACTATGCTCCCCTTCTCAATCTTAACGCTCTTGACGTACTTAGCCATGGACCCCTCGATGGTGTAACTACGGTTAGGTACGTGAACGGTTACAGAAAGTAGAGTTCCTTCGCTGGAGAGCATGTGTAGATCTACGTAGTTAACGGGTTCCGAGACCCTGGCAATGATGCTATAATCGTAGCCGGCCAACATGTACTTAGGCGCTGCGTAGCCTGAGATCTCCAAGAGCTCTATCCTAGGAGGAGACATGTTGTAGAACTCGACTCCAAGGGTGTTAAAGGTCACTGCAACATGGCTACCACTACTAGGAACTATGGTTAGCAACGTTGAGGTTCTGCTATTGAACGTAGATACAATCCTACCTAGTAAGCTTGTGCTGGACGCCGATGAAACACCTATCAAAACGAAAGTTCTGGAGCTAAGCATCGTCGTCAAGGGGATTCTCGCTGGACTTACTGGTAAGAGTTCAACGTTGAAGATATTAAACGTCGTTGTTAATACTGTTCTGCGAGATTCCACTATCCATACGCTTAAGTTCTCTGTATGAAATCCTGAAGCATTCAGAGCGCTGGAAGAGCTCTCGGTATAGGCATGGTTATTCGCTTCGATATCGATGATCGTTACTAGGAGTAGAGCTAAGGCTATGAATACTGTTGTGCGCCTCATGCCTTTAGCCCTTCAACAACAATACCATCACTACCTGCGTCACTACATGATCCCATCCTGTTACATCATCAGTTGGAGCTAGGTTATGCGTTAACCAGTAGTCGTAGGTACCTACGTTTAGAAGCTTGTTGCTGACCATATCTACGAATGTATAAGTGCCCGAAGGACTCAAGCTTAGGATTGTTGAAGAGGAGTTGTAGTAAACAGTTAAGCGCACGGTATCAGGGGACTCACTAACGTACCAATCTACGAGCCATGCAAGGAACCCCTTAACGATGCTACTATTATCGTAGATTGTGTATTCACCCAGCCTTATATTAGCTGGATAACCGTAGTAAGGATCTGATATCTCGACGTTACTCCATAGGATCTTCATGTACTTAGCATTCGTATACACTGATGTTCCATGATATACCTCGTTCTCCGAGAAACCATTTATCCCGAGAAGCTTCAACACCTTGAGCAGAACCACGTCGGTCTGAAGTTCAACCGTGCTCGAGGATACGTTGAGCGATAGAATCAACGTTTGCTCGTTTATATGAGGAACGTAAGTAACAACCAAACCGTTGCTATAGACCCTTACGTATATGTTAATGAAATCGTTGGTATCACCCCAGTTCTGAAAGGGGTAGTACCGGAGGTAGCATTCAATGAATGTGCTCGTGACGTTCGTGAGCCCCTGACATATGTTCTGAAGATCTTGCTGCGCTTTCGTAAGGTTTATCTCTTGCCCCGTATCAATCCAAGAGATTATGTCTGATGGAGGAAGAGAGTTGTTTATTGTGGAAGGTACTTGAGCGAAGACTATTGGTATGCCTAGGGATGGCGCGTTCTTCGAACAGTGTTGTTTCTCAATTAGGGGATGTGTTAAGCACAGGGTTGCGATTATTATCATTGCCACGAGCAGAGCTGTTATCATCGCTAGCCTAACACTTACCTTCATCGCACCCCCAGCTGTTACTGCGGAACTCCGGTATATCTCTACCTATTACTTTTGAATATGGATCCGGAGCTTAGAGAATCTTTGAGGAGATGCACGCATGATGTGCTGAGGTAGCTAAAGAATTCGAGATACCTTCACGGATTTTCGCTGTTCCTATCGATAAGCTTCCCCATCTACTTCGCGTTCGCGTTTCTCCTAGGACTACGTGTGAAATCGTCGAGCTCCTACGCATCTATGGAGGAGCTCTGTACGAACCTCCTTCACCGAGCCTTCAAGAGGTGTTGCACCAGCTTCTGGAACCATTCACCAATTCAATGCGTGTAGCACTGAACGCATCTCTACCCACGTGCTGATGGAAGCATCGTGGGGTTGGGTTCTCGACGTAGGTGCTCAGGGTTCTAAGAGGGAACAGCTTCTTGTTCGCTAACCGCTCTTCTCGAGGATTTCGAGGGCTTTGTGAACCGTCACAACTCCCTGGGCACCGCTCACTAGGATCGCTATGGATGCTGCTTCGAGCATCTCGTCGAGGCTCAAACCCTTTCTCAATCCCTCCCTAATCGCCCCCGCTAAGCAATCCACGCATCCCACGGATGCGTAGGCCGCTACGAGGCACAATCGCTTCGTCTTCTCGTCTAGTCTAGAGGGTTTCTGAACCTCTCTTCGGAGCTGTAGGAAGCTTTCAGTGAGCGTAGGCGCAACCCTGTTGATCCACTCCACGGGTTTCGGAATCTCGTTGTTCACGATCTCGACCACTTACCTAGGGAGTACCCATGGATATAAGCTGGGGGTTGGAGAAGCGTGCTCGACGAGAAAAACCTGGTTTCATGCGGTGGGGTGATGATAGAGGATGGCTCTGAGCTGTGATGAGCTTTCTCGCTGTCTGACCTTCACCTCCTCTTAGAGGCTAGCGGTATGATCGTTGCTAGGGGTAGCACCACGATCGTCAGCAGCACGATCTCCATAAGCTTCTCCACGATGTTGTGCTCGACACCGAGGCTCCTAGCCACGACGTCGATCCCGACGAGTGTTGCTACCGCTGCTAAGCTCTCTAGAGCGAGTGTTCTTGCGAGTCTACTCCGCTCCCCCATCTTAGACACGTCCACCACTCGATCTACTCGCTTCAACCGCTCATCGTTGTGGAGTGTATAAGTCTTTCCGGAGGTAGCTCTACACCGTTAACGAAGTTAGCAACGCGTGGATCCGGGTCTCCGTTGGTGGGTGGAGGTTCGGTAATGGTTTGAGTAGCTCAGCTACGTCCTTCAGAACGCTGCGGCTCCTAGCCATCTGCTTAAGCATCTGAGGGTTCTCGAGGAGGAGCATGGCTTCTCCGAAGCAAGCTTCCCGAAGCTTGGAGCACGTAGCTATCTTCGCTAAGGAGGTGCAGAGCTCGTAGGCATAGCCTTTCCTAGCCGCGAAGCGATCGGCTTCGTGCTCGAAGATCCACGACGAGCTCTTGGCCGCAACGAAGCAGGAGTAGAGGTACGCTGCTGCGCAAGCCACGCTGAAGAGCGAGGGGGTTTCGATGGCGTAGCCGAGCGACGATGCTGCTGTGAGCGATACGAGGAGGGACACGGCTAGGTGCACCCATCGATACCCAGAGGATCGGTGCCCAACCTCGTGCATTATCGCTGCATCCACCTCCTGAGGAGTTAGGAACAGCAGCGTTGCCCTCGAGATGAAGACGCAGCTCATCGGGGCGAAGGTGGATGCGAGGATCCTCAGCGAGCTCGTTACGTACACCCTCACGTTCCCCACGATGGCGTAGAGCCTAGAGCTTCTCCTCAGAGCCCATGCACGTAGCAGCACGGCTAGGTAGGCAAGCCCTATACCGCTGGCGTAGGCGAAGGCCAGGACCCAGGGCTGTTCAACGCTTGTGAAGAGGGTAACGCTTTCAAGAGCTTCGAGAGCGGATGAGCTGAGCAGGATCGCCGAGCTGATGAAGTAGGATCCGCTGGCTAGGTACGCTAGGTACGCTATCACCGACGCCAAGCAGACGAGCAACGCTGAGAGCACAGCTACTTCCAGCATCTCTGCAGCCGAACACCGAGGGGATAGAGGTATTAAAGCTTGGATCGCTCTAACGCAATCGGATGAGCGGAACCTCGTGGGTAGCTGATCAGTGATGAGCGTTCCCCTTAGCGATTCTGCGTGAAACCCAGCATGGGTAGAGAAAGAGGGTTTACGTGGATCCCCCTATCTACCTCGAATACCCCTACGCCCTAGGTGAAACGATGTCGGGCGGACCTCCTTGGGGGAGAGGCGGTGGTCGTGGAGGTGGAAGGGGTTGGGGAGGCGGTGGTAGAGGTGGGGGTCCATGGTTCGTCGGAGCTCCGGTGCCCAGCCTTCCCCAGGTACCTCCACCTCCTCCGAACGTAGTTAGGGTTGCGGTAGCGACCAGCGATTCCTCGGGTCTGAACTCCGTGGTATCGCCTCGCTTCGCTCGAGCGCCCTACATAACGATCGTCGACGTGGCTAACGGAAGCGTAGCGTGGGTGAACCCCGTCAAGAACCCTTTCGAGGCGATGCCTAGAGGAGCTGGGGTATCGCTTGGTCAGTGGCTTGCTCAGATAGGTTGTAGAGTCGCTGTGGGAACGAACTTCGGGCCCAACATAGCCGCGGTTCTACAGCAGGCAGGGGTAAAGCTCGTTACCGTACCACCCGGGACCCGCGTTATAGACGCGCTTAGGATCGCTGGGTTGGTGAGGTAGCTGATCGAGGAGATCGCGGTCGCTAGCGGTAAGGGAGGTACTGGAAAGACCTTCGTATCCTCATCGCTTCTGTACTACCTAGCGAGGATCCGTGGAGTCAACGCCGTGGGCGTGGATGGGGATGCGGAAGCCCCTGACCTCGTACTCGCGTGCGGTGGAGAGCGCAGAGCTCTTCGCGAAGAGCGCTTCGCCGAGCTCCGCATAGCTACGATCGATCGTGGGCGCTGCACGAAGTGCCTCAGATGCATCGATGTCTGCGCCTTCGACGCGATCGCTCGGGGTAGCGATGGTTACCCGCTCGTCGATGAGTATCTATGCGAGGGCTGTGGAGCATGCGCATTGGTGTGCCCAGCTAAGTGCGTATCCCTCGAGCCTAGGCTCAGCGGCATCGTCAAGCTCGTCGAGACGGGTCTCGGTCTCAAGATCGTGAGCTCCGAGATAACCGCTGGTTCTCGAGCAACGGGGCACGTGGTTCACAAAGCTAGGGAGCTCGCTAAGGAGATGAATCCCGAGATGATCGTGGTGGACAGCGCCGCGGGGATAGGCTGCGCAGTGATCTCCTCCATCGTCGGCGTGGACCTGCTCATCGTGGTCGTCGAGCCCCTACCACCATCCATAGCCGGCGCTAGGAGGATGATCGAGCTGGGGAAGAGGATGGGGTTGAGGATGGTTGCCGTAGTGAACAAGCACGATCTTAACGAAGAGGCGTCGCGTAGGGTTGGGGATGAGCTGGGCATCGAGGTCGTTGGCTACGTACCCTACGACCCCACGGTGATCGAGAGCTACGCGCATCTACAACCCGTTCTGCACTACGATCCCAACTCCAGAGCTTCGAAAACGTTGCTAGAGATCTTCACCACGCTGGTGGGCTAGGGTGCCGAGGGTAGTAGCGGTCATGGGTGGCAAGGGAGGGGTTGGAAAGACGTTCATAGCTCTGAACACGGCTAGGATCCTCGGCGAAGAGGGTAGAACCCTGCTAATCGATGCCGATGTGGATAACCCGTGCGCAACGCACTTCCTACGAACAGAGCTCGTGTGGAGGGAGAGCGTGGAGAGCTTCGTCCCCGTGATAGATAGGTCTAGATGCATCGAGTGCCTCAACTGCGTAAATCAATGCCCCGAAAAGGCGCTGTTCCACGTACCCAGCAAGGGGGTGAACCTGATCCCCGATCTATGCAACGGATGTGGGGTTTGCAAAATCGTTTGCCCCGTGAACGCCGTTGCGGAGGGTAGGAAGGTGGAGGGATGGATCGAGTTCTACAAAGGTACAGCGCTCGACCTACTCGTTGGGAAGCTCGAGGTTGGTAGTAGGAGAGAGGCTTTCGTTATCGAGAAGCTCATCTCCAGAGCCTCGAGGATGTGGAGCGACTACAGCTACGTAGTCATCGACTCACCGCCGGGGACGAGCGCCAAGCTATACCCGATAGCTAGGTTCAGCGACTCGATAGCTCTCGTAACCGAGCCAACGCCTCTAGGCCTAAGCGATCTCGTCAAGGCTATGAACCTCGTGGAGAAGGTTCGCGGAGGCTCCAGGGTCGTGATCGTGGTTAACAAGAGCGGGTTGAATCGAGAGGTTGAGCAGAGGATCCTCGAGATCGCGAGGTCTAGAGGTCTAAGGGTGTTTACGATCCCCTACAGAGATACCGTGCCTAGATCCGTAGCGGGGAAGAGGATCTACGTAGACATCTTCAACGACGATATATCCCAGACGCTTCGAGAACTCGCTCGGGAGCTGTGTAAGCCATGAGCTTCGGCCCCGAGGTTAGGAACCTCCTAAGGAAGCTGCTCCTCGGCTACAGAACGTATTTCGATAGGTTCGGAGCCCTGAACTCCGATGGTAGGAAGCTCCTCAGCGAGTTGACTAGGTACCTAGTCCACGAGCACCCCGAGATGAAGCCCTTAGTTCAGCGCGTTAGGAAGAACCCGACGCTAGAGAACGTGTCGAAACTAGCGCGCGAAGTGCTGGGCGATGAGGAGGTCGAGAACCTCATCAAAGCCGCTCTCTACGGTCCCTACACCTACTCCGATCACTAGAACCACCTTTCAGCCGCGGCAACGCTCATCACCGATCAGGGGGTAGGCAGATTCATCACCGCGGTGTCTCGATGTATAGATGCGTAGTGGCTATGGATATAGACGGTACCCTAACCCCTATCAGAAGCTCCTGGGCTTTTCTACACCACGTACTTGGCTCTCGGGCCAGGAGTAGGAGGTACGTAGATCTCTTCAGGTACGGGTTGATCAGCTACGAGGAGTGGGTCTACCTAGACCTATCGCTTTGGAAAGGGCTTAGCTACCAGTGTTTCAGAGAGATACTGCGCTCCATACCGTGGAGAAGCGGTGTTGAACACCTCAAGAAGCTCGTCGAGAGGTGGAGGGATAAGGTCCTGTTCATAGCCGTGACGGGGGGCTTCGCAGAGCTCGGTGAGAGAGTTGTTGAGGAGCTCGGGTTCCACGAATTCGTGGGTACGCTCGTCGAGGTGAGGAACGGTAGGTTAACGGGTTTCGCTAGGAGATACGTCGAGTTCAGCCATGGGAAGGTGGAGGAGCTTCTCGAGATCCTCGAGCGCAGAGGCTTGGGCTCGGTGCCCATCGTAAGCGTTGGCGATAGCTACATAGATCGCGAACTCTTCGAGATCAGCGACATCTCCATAGCGTTCTGCCCCGAAGACCCCGAGCTAGCAAAGATCGTGAACCTCGTGGTCAACTGCGATCTGAGAAGCTTAGCCAGCGTGCTGAACCAAGTCATCAAGTACATAGTTAATGAACACGCGTTGCGTAAGTAGCTCAACCCCAACACGTCGACACATCGATTCGCGTTCGCCTAGCTAAACCCTTCTCACTCAATCGGAATGACCATGGCAGTAGCGTTTTAAGCTTCGCAACGATAGGTGTACCACGGCTAGCGCAGCGAAGGGTGTTCTAAGCATTGATGGAGTGGCTCATCACCCTCGTAGG
>JALWBS010000074.1 GCA_027037025.1 Desulfurococcales archaeon
TGTTGCACGTGCAGCGAATCCGGAGATCGGGATGTTCGGAATAATAGACGGTGTCAATCCTAGAGACGACCCCGACATATACAGGATACTCACGTCTCCCGACACCGAGGTGATATTCTCCAACGTGCTGCTTTGCGAAGATGGTGAAGTGTGGTGGGTTGGAAAAGAAGGTGAGCCTAAGAAGGGCGTTAACTATGCGGGTGAGTGGTGGCCTGGGAAGAGAGATGAGCAAGGTAACGAGGTGCGACCTTCGCATCCTAACGCAAGATTCACGACGAGCCTTCGATACCTTAGGCACCTAGATCCACGAGTCGATGACCCCATGGGGGTACCCGTATCGGCGATGATCTTCGGCGGAAGAGATTCGGATACGTGGGTCCCCGTGGAAGAAGCCTTCGACTGGGTCCACGGGATAATAACTAAGGGAGCGGCTCTCGAGTCGGAGAGAACCACGGCTGTTCTTGAGAAGGCGGGGGTTAGGGAGTTCAGCCCCTTCGCGATACTGGACTTCCTATCCGTATCGATAGGTAAGTTCGTTGAGGCACACATCGAGTTCGGTAAGAAACTGCGTGTTGTTCCCAAGATATTCGGGGTTAACTACTTCCTGAGAGGTGAGGATGGTAAGTTGCTGGGTAAGAAACCGTATGTCAAGGTGTGGTTGAAGTGGATAGCACTACGCTGTGTAAACGCTGTTGACGCCATTGAGACTCCCACGGGTAGGATACCCCTGTACCAGGATCTTGCCAAGCTCTTCGATAAAGTGATAGGAGAAGAGTTTTCAGAATCTCTGTACGAGAAGATGTTTACAGTGAGAGTGCCCCAGCACCTAGCTAAGATCGAGAGGATATGGAGGATCTATGAGAAGGTCGTGGACACACCGAAGATACTATTCGATGTGCTTCTAGATCAGAAGAAGAGGTTGGAGGAGTTCAGGAGTAGATTCGGTGACTACGTATCCCCGTTTAAACTGGATAAGAAGTAGATCTCGTCATAGCACCTCTACGAGGTTAGCTTTCTTCAGAACCTCTAGAACCTCCTTAACTTTCTCAACCTCAACCTCTCCGTACTCATCACGGATCGCATTCACGATCTCGCTGATCGTCATGGCTCGGCGGGCTAGTAAGATGGGTATGTACGCAGAGAGTAGATGTCCATAGAACCCATCCTTCTCTAGAGTACGTATCAGCTTCTCCAACTCGTCGCTGCTCAGCACGTCCTCGAAGTACCTAATGCTTGGAAGCCCTTTACCTACGTACCTATACCTCCTCTCCTCGTTTACCGCAATGCTCTCCCTCTTTTCCTCGCTGTGCTCAACGCTGAGCTTTCTCAGCCCCTGTACAAGCTCTTCGTAGCCCTCAACCACGTTCCTGAAGCCGTTCCTCACACCGTCTGCTCCCACCATCGCTGTTACGTACATTGCGGCCCCAACTGCAACGCCGATCTTTCTACATATCACCGGATCCAGCTTATCGATTGAATCCAGGTGTGTATGGTAGAACCTGTCGGGCCACTGATTAATCATTACGGCAGGTACCCCGAGTAATAGGTAGAGATCGTGATCACTTCCTCGGGTGTAGGGAGAGATGTCGAAGCGGTACTCGATTATAGGCGATATACTTCCAAACGTTTTGAGCGACCTCAAGCTTCTCAGTAGACTTGCGTAGACGAGCGCTTCGCATGGACTCCGCATGAAGTTCGGGCTTCTGATGAATATGAGCGTCGAGTTCGTGATGCACTGCTTCTCACCAACCATATCCAGGTTCACTGCGAAGAGCGGCTTCCTCCCTTCCGATAGGATCTCGTTCAGATATGGAAGCGTTCCTGAGTACTCGGGTAGCCATACGAAGATCATGCTTCCGCGTTTAGGAGATTCTAAGTCTCCTTGCTCTATGGCCCTAGACAGCGCTAAGGCTGTCTCCATCAATGTCGCAGCGCCGCTCACATTGTCGTTCACCGTCCCTCCCGGATGACATATGTGAGCAACTCCGTGAATCTCCTCGCTTCCTTCACCTATGCGAGCCTCGACAACCCTTATCTTGGCATCCTCTCGAAACCTCGACTTAACCACTATCTTAATAACTGGTTTATCGCCACGTTCCACCATATCGATTAGTCTCTGAGCCCAGGCCCTGGATATGGAGATAGCGGGTGCTTTAGCCCTGACCACGTCCTTGGGCTTAAGGAACAGCCCCAGGTATGGAACGGCGTTGCTAGGAGCATTCCTTCTGTAGAAGAGGAACCCCCGAGCACCGCGTTCAATGCATTTGAAGTACGCATAACGCGTATGTACGTGGGTCAAAACTATCTTTCCATCGACGTCTGCGCTCTTAACCGCGTCTATCGATGGTACGTAGACTACCTCTCCCTCAACTTCCCCAGGCGGGCTATGAGCTACGACAGCGGTCTTCGCGTTGCGGAAGCTCGAGATTACCTCCTCTCTAGGCTTTACGAGCTTTGCCTCGCCGAACTCCACGTCCCAGCCGATCACTGGGGGAATAGCTCCGCGTAGCTCGTTGTAAGCGTACTCACGAATCTTAGCATCGATGCCAGCTTCTCTCAGCTTCTCGGCGATGATCTTGGCACACTTCTCTAGATCGCTCGAACCTTGAATCCTATTCAAGCTGTATATCGAAGACACTATCTCTAGGAGCTCCTGCTCCGAGAAGTACCTGTCGAGAACCTTCTGCACGTTTTCGAGCGTAGGCTTCGTCTTAATCACCTCAGCAGATAATCC
>JALWBS010000075.1 GCA_027037025.1 Desulfurococcales archaeon
AGAATGTGTCTCGAAGTTGGGCTCTCGGTACCCGAACCACGTTCTCCTCAATGGTACTGGATCCGGTACATCGCTCTAGGCATAGCCGCTTGCCTAGAGGATATAGAGAACGCGCTAGGTAGCACCACATCTTCCCATCTATTCAATCGCTTGAAGGAGTTAGCGAACCTCGTATACGTTGGTTCTTACAGTAGCGTTGACGATGAAGAACTGGTATCGCTGCTCAAAACCGTGTGCAGGGATCTTGCATCGAGGCAAATCCTTACACTTGACCACTCTGTATCAACTCTATAGCCTTTGCTATATCTCCCTGAGCTAGTTCCAGAGCTCTTCTAGCGCGCTCTGCATCAACATTGGTGTACTCGGCTACGAACCTAACATCGTCTTCCGATATCTGTACCGCGTGGATCGGTGCTTCGATCTCCCGCGCGGTTACGATCGCTTCTTCCCTAACGCTCTGCCCAGTTACGTAGAACATCTTCTGTCCTCCGAACTCCATAACCATTACCTGGGGAGCTTCGATTATCAAAGCTTTGTTCTTGGTCTCTATGACAACCCTTTCAACGTCTTGCATGGTCTCGATCTTCAACCCCATCTTCTTCAGATGCTTTAGCTGACGCTGAAGGTCTCTAGGATTTATAGGGAGCATACCGACCTCCTATTGAGAGCATAGGTGCAGTGAATAAAAATGCGGTGTCTGGTGCAAGGAAATGAGTGTCAAGATAACCGTGCTGGGAGCTGGGCAGGAGGTAGGGCGAGCTGCGATACTAGTTGAGGATAGTAATGAGAACGCTGTGTTGCTCGACTACGGAGTGACTTTCGACGAATCAGACATCCCAGTGCTTCCACTAGGTGTGAAACCCTGTAAGCTTAGAGCCATAGCTGTAACACACGCTCATCTAGACCACGTTGGAGCGGTGCCGATGCTCTTCGTATCCACGAGGAGACCTGTTGTGATGACGGAGCTTACCAAGGAGCTCTCTAAGATGATGATCGAGGATATGATGAAGCTCGCCGGATACTACCTACCTTTCGAACACCAGGAGCTCGAAAAGATGCTCGAATGCACAAAAGAAGTTTCGATAGGATCCGAGCTCTGGCTTGATGGAATAAGGATGGAGCTCATAAACGCTGGGCACATACCGGGCAGCGTAATGATAAGACTAGATATGAAGAATCGAACGATACTCTACACCGGGGATGTGAACACCATTGACACTAGGTTGGTCAGAGGAGCTTCGCTTAGCGGTGTAGAGGCAAACGTACTGATAATAGAATCTACTTACGGGAACGTTGATCATCCCGATAGGAAGCGTGTAGAGGATAAGTTCATCGAGACCGTGAAGGAGATCATCGAGGAGGGTGGAACAGCCTTAATACCGGCATTCGCCCTCGGACGTTCCCAAGAGATACTAGCGTTGTTCGCCGAAAGAATGCCCTACGCGGATGTTTACTACGATGGGATGGCTAGAAGGATAATGGATCTGATGCTAGCACACCCCAGATACATAAACCGAATCGATCTGCTGAAGAAGGCTGCGCAACTCTTTACACCGGTTCAGGGAACAGGTATGAGGAAGAAGATCTTGAAAGAGAAGGGAGCTGTAATAGTGAGTCCAGCAGGCATGCTGAAGGGAGGACCATCGCTCTACTACTTAAAGAGGCTCTGGAAAGATAGGAAGAGCGCCGTGTTTCTAGTCAGTTACCAAGCACCGTCAACTCCCGGAAGGAGACTACTTAGCGAAGGAGTTATAGAGGATGGGATGAGTAGAATAGGGGCACGTGTCTACTGGTTCGACTTCAGTAGCCACGCGGGAGCCTCGGGCTTGATGAGGCTTATAAAAGAGGTTAAAGGATTGGAGAAGGTCATCATAGTTCACGGCAATGACGCTACGGCTTACGAACTTGCGTACAAGGTGAAGGAGGAGCTAGGTGTAGACGTGTTCGTGCCGAAGAATGGAGAGAGTGTAGAGGTCTAGAACTAATGGATTTAGAGAACGCGCGGATAGATATCGAGGCTGTGATCAACAAACTTGGATGCCCACGCGACGACGCCCTCGTTTCAAAGGCTGTAGCCCTGTACTACCGTAAGAGGATCCCGATAAATCACCTCTTAGCTGAAACGCTGATAGCTCACTACCTAAGGTTTTTCAAGGGTTTTGATCGGGTTGATATAGAGAGGAACGCGGCTAAGCAGAGATGCGATGTTTATGCAGAATGCGGATCCCTACGTCTATGTGTAGAGATAGAATTCAATTTCGTTCCCCCACAGCACTCAACGTCTGCATCGGATTACCTCGTAGCGAGACACGTCAAGAAGCTCCTCTCAATAGCCTCTCAAAAGGACCTCTTTGCAGCCTTTGCCTACCCAAGGTTCGTTGTTCCTTCGATACCGATAGAGTTTCTAAGACCACCGAGCTCTAGATCCATAGATAGGATTCGTAAGTTAGTGTATGTGACTAGGAGATATTTTCCTATAGACATGGAGGATATCGAGCTCCTTAAGAACGTATGTGTGTACTCCGTGTATATCTTCGATCTCGGAAGGGGTAAGGTATACGAATTGACTCCTCAAACAACCGAAGTGCTGATAACCCTTTACGATGCATTCCTTACCTGAGTGATGAGCGGGCTATATGCCGAAGAGCGTTGGGAAGGCGTGAGGAGGCCGCGATCGTCTGATAACCCCTCCTCACTCAATAGAACGACCTCATCTCTGAGCCTCGTAGAACCTCTCTGAACGCGCTTATCAAGACCCCTGGATCTTTGACTTTCCTCTTATCGATGTAGAGCCTTATCACGGCGACAGTCTTCGGTATGTGGAACCAGGTGAGCTCGAGCACGCTCTTCCTCATTACCTCTCCGGATGATGGGTAGTACACGTATATCGTATCATCTGAGAGCATCGGATTGAGAGGAAGTTTCGGGGTATCTACGAAGTAATCCCTTCCCTTAACGAGGTTTAGACCTCGGCGGTTGAGTTGATCCTCGAGACTCTGCTCTATTATCGATCCGCTCATCGTCAACAAAACCTCTAGAGGTCGTGCTAGGTCGGGCATGGATATCCTATGCTCAGCAACGGCTTTGTAAGGTATTTTCCTAGACAGAATGTCTCTCGCCTCTTCGAATCCTCGTTCGAGAGCTTTGTTGAGTACGTAGTTGTCGTCCAGTAGAAGGTACTTCTCTATGCAGTTAAGAGCTTCGTCGAAGTCTATCAAACGCTCTTGATCAACTCTGTGCAGAAGCGTCCCGACGTATCTAGCAGCGGCACGCACGGTTTTGTGGTAATACACTGTCGAGAACATCCACAACCTAGCGATGATGAGCTGATCCAGTACCTCAGCAGCTTTGCTCTCGATCGCTAACTTGCTTCCGACGAGTTGCGTGCAATGAGCTATTCGCAACCAATCGATTCCCTGGCCATAGCCGACGCCCGTGTAGTAGGAATCCCTAAGTAGGTAGTCTATGATATCGGTGCTGAACGCTCCCTTGATAATGTAGAACAGAGCTCTTGCCGAACCCCTACCTAGACTATCCGTTAACGGCCAGGTATCTGGCGAGGTGCTTTCCATAGCCTTCGACAGATCTTTCAAGCTGAATCCGCATTCCTCAAGAATGTTTTCGACGTGTTCGGTTATTTCGCTATTCTCTATAATATATGCCCCCACTGATTCGTGGCTAATTCCTCGGGGCATTAGTATATAATCCTCGAAGATGTGGCTGAATGGGCCGTGACCTACATCGTGTAGTAGTGCCAGTAGTCGCATGAATACAACGTACCTTACGATATCGCTTCGGGGAAGGTTTTCCTTGCTCAGTGCCTCCTCCACGAACACCTGTGTTAGATGAGCTACACCGAGGCTATGACTGAACCTGGTATGGACAGCACCTGGGTACACGAGGTCTGCGACAGCCAGCTGTTTGATACGACGTAGTCTCTGGTAAACGAAGGAATCCACTATCGGCAGCTCATGGGCGTAGATCTTCACGTATCCATGGATAGGATCCTTAACAATCTTGTACTCGTTCATTGAGATGCAGTTCGTCAACGTTCCTACCCCCAGTATAGCAACTCATTTTCAAGCCTTTAAGGCGCTTAGCGGAAAGATGTTTGCGCATGGGGTGAGTACGTGAGCTACCTAACGATCACCGCTAGAGATGTGGAAGCGCTAGTGAAGGCTGTGAAGCTCGGCGAAGAGATCAAGCCTAGTCAGCAAGCTAAGAGGGACGTGTTCAACGAGTATGGTATAACGGGTACTTACAAGGATAGGGTGTTGACAGCGATATTCTACGACATTTGGAAGCGTATAGGGATAATTGATAGGATAGCCGCAGAGCTCACTGGAGTTCATAACGTAGCCATACTTGATCCGTGGTTAAGAGCTGCTTTGCGAGTAGCAATAGAGTTACTGCTGTTCGAGAGACACATCAGTAGCAGCGCTAGGGATGCTAAGAACTTCATAGTGAGGTATCTAAAGGGAAGGGTATGCAAGTTTCTTTCCGACGTAACTCATCCCTACGTAAGCATGTACTTCTGGGACCTTGTGGACAGAATTGCTCAGTACAAAATAGAATTCAAGGATTTCGTTGAGCAGTGGGAGTACAGGTATCTGGTGTCCTCAACGGTGATAAGAAGGCTAGTGGAGCTAGTAGGTAAGGAAGAGACTAAGAAGATTCTTAGGGCCTTTAACAGAACCCCCCTCATAAGTGTTAGAGTTAACGTACTCAAGAGCAGCGTTGAAGAGGTAGAGAAAGCGCTTCGCAGCGAAGGCATTGAACCGATAAGGGGTAGATTCGTCGACACAGTGCTGAAGTTCAAAGGTCCTTACGATTTTGACCGATCGGAACTGTATTCAGAAGGTAAGATAGTTATTCAAGATGAGGCAGCCGCGCTCGCCTCGATATTGCTCGACCCAAAACCTAGAGAAACTGTTGTCGATATGTGCGCCGCGCCCGGGGGCAAGACCGAGCACATAGGAGAGCTGATGAGAAACGTTGGAACGATATACGCGTTCGATATAGATAGGAAAAGGATTAAGCGTATGAGGGAGCTACTTAAGCGAACAGGTATAACAATAGTTAGGATATACGAAGAAGATGTTAGGAAGGCGCCCAAGATACTCGGAGAAGAATTCGCGGACAGAGTTCTGCTGGATGCGCCGTGCACCTCAAGCGGGACGATATCTAAGAACCACGAGCTTCGGTGGAGAATCCAGGAGAAGAAGATATACGAGATGGCGCAGCAGCAACTCGAATTGCTAAGAGTAGCAGTGAAGCTCGTGAAACCGGGAGGCCGGATTCTCTACACTACGTGCTCGTTGTTCAAAGAAGAGAACGAGGAAGTGGTATCCAAGATCCTTAAGGAGTACGAAGGGGTCCTAAGGCTAGTCCCACTCGATGGACCCCTGGACCCAGGATTCATCCCAGGAACCATGAGGGCGTGGCCCCATAAACATGGTACGCTCGGCTTCTTCTACGCGTTATTCGAAAAAGTTAAGAGTTTGCCCTGAAAAATGCGGAAATGCAGACGCCCGCGACACCCACGCAACGCTGGCGTATGCCAGTGGATGAGCGTGGGGTCCTTTAACCTACAACAATAGTTGAGGAAATGTGTGCAACGGTACCCAAGGTCTTCTCGAACGACCTCCATAACTTCTCCAACTCGTTCTCTGATGGATACGGCAAGAATAGTAAGTTGCTTTGTGCTGAAGCAACAACGAACTTTTCAACGGATAGAACTTCGTTGTGGAGATCCTTCAGCGCTTCGATAACATCTACCCAATCGTTTCTAGGGCTCACGCACGTGATGAACGCTTTATCGCGTGCGACTCGGCTGGCAACGCACTCAACGCGGTATCCAAGCGTTGCAGCATTAGCAACGTCTTCGGGCGTTGGTATGGGTAGAGGTACGGGGTGTGTATGGAGCATCGCTGTTATGTTTCTACGTATTAGATCATCGATTAGATCGTCAGCGTAGAGCTCTCCTGGTAAACCTCCTCCGAGGATCGCTACGCCACCATCGTAAAGAGCGTAAAGCTTCTCCACGAGGTATCGAGGATCTAGAGGGTTGATTCCATGCCTTCGAAGTTCGTTCTCAACGTCCTCTAGATACATATCTGCGTACCTCAGCGCTGCGCTTCTCGGTATCAACGGTAGGTGCTCAGCCTCTACGACCGATGGTGAGCAAACCAATTCGTCTACCAGGTACGATGCAAACATTTTCGTGATGCTCTTCACGATCATTTGCAGCACCGGATCTGGTGTAATTGTTACTGAACCTATTAAGTCCACATCTTTGTTTAGAGAAGGTGTTAGGAACTTGTTTAACTATTTAGCGTACGACAATGCGAATCCGAATGCAAGAGCTAAGGGAATCGAAATGACTTGCGTTAGCAGGTAGGACAAGTAATTCCTGCTCCTCAAAATCCTATAAGGAGCGACGAATCCTGACGCGTATATGCTCGTTGTTGAAACGAGTGATGCAGGCATAGGTACAGAGAGTAGCGTTGCCACCTCTACCAACACAACCGATGTCACTAAACAGGTTGTCGCATGTGATAGCCCGATCCTAAAGAATCCGAAAGCAAATCTCTCCAAGCTCTTTCGGTAGAAGCTTACACTCCCTAATACAATCGATGTTAGCACGAGGATTTCGTCGAAGCTCTTCTTGGCGAAGCTAATAAGGAATCCGAAGGTGTTAGCGCCGACTACGAAGCTCATGAGAAGCGACAGAGTTATCAATAGAGTGCGGTATGAAGTTAGGAATCTGCCGAGAGTTCTTACCTTCGATAATCTCTCTGAGATTACCTTTTGAATGAGTATGGATAGAGCGAAGCATGCAGCTATGGCCACCGCCCATGCGGCGCACGTCATTACTAGGCTCGTCAGCATCGCCCCTTCGCGGAGTCCGCAACCTATCTGGGAGGTGTACAATGCGAAGTTCAACGATAGCGGTATTCCCATAACCGACGGTATTGCAGAGACAGCCGTTGCTGTTCCTAGAACGCATAGAGAAGCGTTGACTACGGCTCTCTTCATCAACGAACCCTGGAGTAGCGCTCCTAGTAGTATGGAGCTTACGTATATCGCTAGAGCCTCTCTTCTCTTAACCAACCCAGTTCCTACGGCTGGCCCCAAGCATATGCCGACATGAGACGAGCTTGCAACGAAAGAGAGGAGAGCTAGCAGCACGGAGTAGGCGATATCGATTGACAAGCTTTAACCCAGTACGCTGGTAACGATGCTCAAAACCGTGTGTGCCACGTCTTTGCAGGTATCGACAACCCTATCTATTGCTCTAGTTATCTCTATTAAATGGAAAAGCGATATCGTATCCAACTCGTTCCTACACTCGTAGATTCTGTTCATTATGGAGTTCCGCATCTCGTCTACTCGATCCTCGTAAGCGTCGATCTCCACGCTTAGAGCACCGGCCTTGTCAACATCTTTGAAAGCGAGCTTAGTTAACTCATGTAGCTTCTGGACAGCTAGGCGAGCGATGGAGCTCATCGCGGCTAGCTCTCTGTACACTTCCTTAACACGATTGTTGTGGTGAAGACCGCATCTCCTACCACGGGATATCTCGGAAGCTATGAAGTAGAGCTCGTCTAGAACATCGTCGACCATGTCCAGTAATCTCCCAAACTCGCTGTGCATGGTTAAAGGGAGAGCGCTTCTAGTCAGCAAACTGGTTATCTCGGCAGCTAGCTCGTCGCCTCGTTTCTCGAGCGCTATAACCTGCGCTGTTAAGCTCTCGACTTCGTTAAGCTCTCTCGCTACATCGAGCTCTTGCTCGACGAGCTCCGCAGCCTTAACGCTGAGCTCTAGGTGAGAAGCTAGTTTCTCGAACACGTCCACGCCCTTATTCGCGAGCTTTTTCAGGCTTCGAAAAATCATCGCTGATCCCTCGGTACAGCTATATACTCGCAAAGCCACGTCGTGCACGGATGGTGTGTATTGGTTGGCCCTATAAGGGGTAGGGTGTTGGTAGACACTAATAAGTGTGTTCATTGCGGGAAGTGCGTCGAGCTCTGTCCTACTCAAGCTCTTTCGCTCGTAGAGGGGGTGCCGAAGCAGGTAGGGATATGCATGGCGTGCTTCGGATGCAAGGTCGTGTGCCCCTCTGGCGCTATAACGGTTGAGATCGAGGAGCAGTCGTATATTGTTGTGGAGGTTGAGATCCAGTCGAAAAAGGAGGTCTCGCGACTAGACAGGTTCTTCAGAAGCGCCAGCCATCATCATGCGAAGACCCGGTAGTTCGTCAGCCGGGGTTGTATCCTCATCACCTAGCTTCTTCTTGCGCTATACCTCAACTATGTTCTTACACACCTCGCGAACCTTTGCAAGCACTTCGTCGAGCTTCTCTAACGGGACTACGTATGTGTAGAGGTATCTCTTCGTCCGAGCCTTTATCTTCGCCTTACCCTCCTTCTCTACCCTCTTCACCCTACACTCAAGGGCTCTCTTAGCCACTTCTAGGAACTTGCTCTCGTCGCTGACGAATATAGGCATAGCCCACCCCATCCTCACGCAAGGATGTAGGACTATATAAAGCGTTGCGTTGAATGGTAGTAGCTTGGTGGAGAAGCTTTGAAGGATGTGTACCTCTCGTGGTACGATCTCGCCAACGAATCGCTATCGCAAGAAGTTGAGAACCCTAGAGAGTACGGAAGAGCTAGCAAGATCGTAGTGTTGGGTATGGGTGGGAGCGGCATAGCTGGGGACATGGTATCGCTAACGGCATCCGAAACAACGTCCATCCCCGTGGTCGTGGTCAAAGACTTCTACGTGCCCAGCAATCTAGTGGATAGCGAAACGTTGGTTCTGGCCATAAGCTACTCGGGGAATACGCGCGAAACGTTGCTGTCGTTGGAGCAATGCGCTAAGAGAACTAAGATGCTTGCAGCGGTCTCATC
>JALWBS010000076.1 GCA_027037025.1 Desulfurococcales archaeon
ATACCTCTCGTAGATCTAGTGCACGGCAACGTCTCGGAGTTCTGCTTAGATAATCCACTGCACACACTCACCGAATTGAGTCAGAGCAGCTCAGTGACGATTCTCGTTAGCCTAGATTCTCGGGGATGCATAGTCATTAGAGAAGGGGAGCTGGTGAAGATTCCCGCACCCCACGTCAATCCCGTTGACGAGGTCGGAGCAGGAGACATTTTGACCTCCGTAACTAGCTACTACATAGCGATGAGGTTCGACCCTCTTGAAGCAGCTGCGCGCGGCGTTGTAGCCGCATCGCTGAAAGTCGAGAACCCCTACGGTAGATGGTTCGACGAGAACCTCTTGCAAACGCTATCGCGACAGGTTCTGAGCTTATCCAAGCGCTTCGATGATGACTTCAGCCTACGCTGATAAGTGATGAGTACGACGGGGGCTGATCCATAGGATCGTGATCTAGGTCTCCGCGTGGGTTTATCATCATGGATCAGATCTTAAAACCTCGATCATCCCTCTGCTCAGTAGAGCCCCAACCCTACTCATTACCTGCACGCTATCGATAATAACCCTTCTAAGCTTACGAGGAGCTTTACCAAGGTCTACGTTAGTCAAAGAGGTATGTGCGCTGAGCTCTTGCTTGCATGCACCGTCAATCGATAAGTATGCCGAGATCTCTCCTGCAACTCCTTTCCTACTCGATATCATGCGAACGACGTCTGTACACGAATCGAAAAAAGACACGTACTCGATTCCCTTAACCCCTCTCAGCACCGTCACAACGATTCTACTACCCGCTTTCGCTATTAGCACTATCCTTTTCTCTAGCTTCATACTTAGCCAACGCCTCGTCGAACTCTCTTAGGAACTCCTTAGCCATGGAAATCGCGTCCCTTAGAACCTCTTCCAAAACATCGAGGGGATGCCTAGATCCATCCGTTAGTATCACCACCTCTGGATCCGATACTAGAGGGTGATCGATTATGTAAGCTGCGTACACGACACCTTTCTTACGAAGCGCTAGCTTAGCTATCAGATTGGGTAACGAATGCTTGTCCCGGTCCTTGATGTAGAACCTCAACTCTCTATCTGTACACTTCTTCAACTCGAGCTCCACCACCATATCTTACCAACCCCTCTACCCCCTGCATTACCACAGTACGACGAGCTTCGAAATACATTAAGTCTCTTCATACCCGATCTCCTCCACGAATCTACGCACTGCTTCCTCTAAACCAGTTCGAAGCTCACCCTCCTCCCCCAGGAGACCATGCTCTTCGGCTACGCGAACCACTTGGTGGGGCTCTAACCCCGTCAGCACACTACAGGCGGCGACGAATTTCCTGGTCGTGTATGGCAAGGGTAGCTTAGAGGCCTTCTCTATCGCTTCCCCTAGCTCTTTAGCGTAGCTTATCAGCGTATCCATGTCGGTGTCGGCGTAGATCATCGACCCCCTTACCTCCGCCCTTATACCGTTCATCCTCAACACGATGCTCAGCAAATCTAGGGGAACGCTTCTCTTCGCAAGCTTCGCAAGCTCTTCGGGTTTAACACCGTATCTAGGGCTAGACCTGCTCTTCCTTATCAACTGGATGAGTTCTCGGAGCCTTATCGCTGTTCTCTGAACGTCGGGCTCGAATCCTATTATCCTGAACCTTATCTTACCCCCTCTCACCTCAGCAACTACCTCAGCTGACGCCGACAACTCTTCGTCTACTCTCTCCAAGATTTCTGCGCACTCATCCTGAGAACCGCAGTCGATGTGAACGATCTTCTCTACGAACCCTCGCTTCAACCCTTCCTCGAACCCCTTCGCACCACGGCTAGGTAGTCTATAGAGGTTTTTCTCTGTTCAACATTTCCACAGCTTGGGCATCTCAAACCCGAGCTCTCCTTAACTAAAACAGCGCCGCATTTTGAGCAGTACGCTAGCACAACCCCTAGCCTGGGCTCCTTCGTGGATAAGAGCAAAGGTATGTAGTTGTTCAGAACCTTAGCCTTGATCAAGTCGCCTAGCCTTACTGCATCGTAAATGCTCTCTATCCTCGATTCAGAGATCTGGGATATGTGGAGAAGCCCTGTTATCGGATTCTTGAAAGGGGCGTGGATATCGAATCCCAGGACCTTGACTATGGCCACGTCCTCCTTGATTCCAGACACGACTCCGAGGACGATATCTCCTTGCCTCGGTAGGAGACTTCTCCTCGTTAACGGTCTGACGCTAACCCTCCTAGAAGCCATATCGTAGATCGGCTCCCCCAGAACGGCTGCTCTTACGAACCCATTCTCATCGACGTAAGCTCCGCTACCCGGCATGAACTCTTCTTCGACGCAGAGCTCCTCTCCTGGAAACACCACCTTGCCGCTACTCAACGCTCTCCCCTCAACGATGCACTCTCCTAAAGGAGTACAGAGCAACTTTGAATCTATGAATTTTTCTCCGGTGATCTTCGTAGATCGCTGGTATGGCCATGTACCTGACCTCTATCAACGATGCTACAAAACCTGCTTTCACTGCTCTAGACACTATCATCCTATGGCTCTCCTCGTTAAACTTGTGAATCGTGTACACAGCTCTTCGAGCCACTCTTAGGGCAACATCTAGGAACAGTAGATCGATGCCACGCCTAAGAACGCCGAACGGCGGATTCATAACCACGGTGTCCACCGAGAGAGGTCTAACAACGTTCTTTGCCACGTCCGCAGCTACGAGGTGCACGCACTC
>JALWBS010000077.1 GCA_027037025.1 Desulfurococcales archaeon
CAGGTCTCTGGGATAGATGAGCTCGATATAGCGAAAACCGATGGTAGAGCGGTGTACTACGCTACGGGTACCAGGGTCTACATAGTAGATGCTCATAAGCTGAAGATCGCGAGCGTTCTCAGGTTCAGCGACTATGTGAGGGGGATATACGTTTGGAACCATAGGCTCGTCGTGGTGACGAACCCTAGGTACGTAACGATATTCAGGAGCCTCGTAAGAACGGTATTTCCATTCGTAGCTCCTCCTACCAGCGGCATAGCTATATACGTATACAACGTTAGCGACATCTACAAGCCTAGGCTCTTAACAAACATCACTATGAGCGGTAGCTACCTATCCTCGAGATTGTACAGGGGAGTGCTCTACATCGTTGCTCAGCAACCTGTATTCGTAAACAACAAGTTTTCGCTTCCAGTAGTAGGGCACAACGTTGCAGCGCCGCGAAACATAGAGGTTCTGACTAGGGGAGACACTTACCTCACGATATTAGCTCTCAACCTGAGCGATCTGCATGGAAAAGCTTACGTGTACCTCGTTAATAGAGCGAGCATGCTGTACATGTCTAAGAGCTACATAGTCATAGCGTCGAACATGTACTCCGTGTACAAAGTCATTCCGAAGATCGTGGACATGTACATCAATGAGCTTCCCGAAAACGTTGCTAAGCAAGTTGAGAAGTTGATCAAGGAGGGCAGGTTCTTCGAGGCGTACTCGGAGATAGTGAAGTACATCAGCCGAGATCTAGCCAAGTTGAAGCAGTTTGTCAACCGCATCGAAGAGATGCTTAAGAGGGAAGGTTCGTGGGTTAGGGTATTCGTGTTCAAAGTGAACGGCTTAGACATAGAGAAGGAAGGGTATGTAGATGTCCCCGGTCACCTAACCAAGCAGTTCGCAATAAACCAGCTGGGTAAGTACCTCGTCCTAGCAACCGTTCGGTACAGAATAAGCTTCGAGATAGTTAAGAGTGGGTACACACCACCCAGAGGAAGCATAACCATCACTATACGTATAAACCAGCAGCACGAGGGAACCACTACCACGAAAACGTTGACGTTGGTGCTGCCTCCCCCAGCAATACATCCACTGCCATACTTCGTGCTACCACGGGTTTCGTTACTAGGTGTCGGTGTCTACGTGGTGGATCTCCAAAAGCTGCGCATAGTTGCATCGATTCCGAATGTGGTTAGCAACGAGTTCGTGTACGGTGCTCGACTAGTGGGCACAACGCTGTTTCTAGTTACTAACAGAGTAGTGGATCCACTCTTTGCGATAGATTTGAGCAACCCGCTGAAGCCTAGGATAGTCGGATTCGTTAAGTTGCCAGGGTACCTGACGTACCTACACCCGGTAGGGAGAAACCTGTTGCTGGGCATGGGTGTAGAGAAGAGAAGTCTAAAGATAGAGCTGTTCAACGTGTCCAACCTGAGGAACATAGTTGAGGTAAGCAAGGCGATGATAGAGAACGGTTGGAGTCCCGCGCTCTACAACTACCACGCAATGACCTTCTGGCCCAGCCGAGGCCTCGTATTGTTCCCAGTGTTCGTTAATTGGAGAAACGTTGGTGTAGCCGTTGTTAAGTACTCGAATAGCAGCGTGAATGTGGTAACGATACTCAAGGAGCTCGGAGCCCAAAGAGCCGTGTGGATAGGGGATAGAGTCTACGTGCTGTCTCCAACAGAGGTAAAGGTGTTTGATGCCCATAGCTGGAAGTGCGTAGCGACAATACATCTGCAATGATGCCGAACGCCTAGTGAAAAAGTAACAGATTCTCAAACCATTTTTCGATGCGTAACCACGTTCTCAACCGCTTTCAACGCTCATTACCGTAGCGAAGTTCTTGATGTACCTGGTGCGCGACTTAAGTATCTTCACAATCTTTTTGCTGGGGTTCTCAGTATTGCTAGTTAGTATCATGAGATCGGCCAACCCCTCAACTATGCACGGCTTTCTAACTGCGCGAGAGTCTATGACTATCGCAACAATCCTGCCCGATCTCCTAACCGCATCGATGAAGCACCTCATCATGGAGAGGAAAGCTGGGCACGTCTCGAGAGGGGCGAGAACCTCCATATCGTCGAAAACCGTGAGGAGAGGATTTAGCTTCTCCACGTTCTCGAAGATCGTGTTCATGAGATCCGTTATCTCGAATTGGTATGGATCGACCGAAACGATGTGGATACGACTAAGCATCTCTGCAGTCGATAAGCCTAGGCACTTCTTAGATACGTACTTGATCCGGTTAAGGACGCTATCTCCAGATTCTTCAAACGATACGTATAGAACTCTATACCCTTGCACCGCCGCATCGAGTGCGATCTCAGATACTAACGTGCTCTTGCCCGACCCAGGTTCTCCTTCCACGACTATCAGAGATCCTAGGGGTATTGCAACGAAGAGCTTGCGTGTGGTGCAGCAAACAGGGTTTACATGAGTGGAGGATTCGACGATTGGAGGCAGCTTCGTGGGTATCACGGGTTTGAATCCTCCAGATCCGAGGGTGAAGGGAATCAGCGTTCTACCTATCTTAGTGCCCCTCATCTTCCAGAGCTCGAGATAACGTATCACCATCCCCTCTATCCTTTCGACCTTGAGCACCAGAACCCCATCTACTAGGAATTCTTCTACACCCAGCCCTATGACCGAGGCTCCGTGGGGAAGATCAGCTACTAAGAGAGTAGTTATGCCCGTCCC
>JALWBS010000078.1 GCA_027037025.1 Desulfurococcales archaeon
GATGCTAGGATCCCTAAGAAGTACAGAGCTGTTGTGGAGATGGTTGATGGGATATACGCTGACGTTGCGCAGCCCGAGCAAGCTGAGCTAGTGGCGGATAATGCGGAGATGTTCTTGAAGGATGGTGGGTGGCTGTTGCTCGCAATCAAAGCGCGAAGCATCGATGTTACAGCTGAACCTAGTGAGGTTTACAAGAGGGAGATCGATACGCTTAAGTCTAGAGGATTTGAGATCGTTGACGTTGTGCATCTAGAGCCTTTCGATAGAGATCACGCCATGGTGTACGCGATATACCACCGTAGGAAGTAAGACCCTCAATCCTTATATTTTAGCTTAGGATCTTCTATATGCGTGGAAGCGATACGATGCTGGAGTGGGATACGAAAACTATTACGAGATTGGCTAAGGTTATGGAGACGTTGGTAAACAAAGTAACCGTGATTGAGTATCCAGAGGAGAGAAGGAGGAGCGTTGATATGGTTGTGGAGTGCAGAGATCGTGAAAACGATGATAGGAGCAGGAATAAGGTTGTTATCAAGGTTTCCGAGGTGGTTTCCAATAGGAAGAAAGACTTTGTTGAGCTTAAGAGGATAACGGAGTTGTTGAACGTAAATGCGCTCGTTATCGCACGCTTTTACAATAAGGAGAAGTTGCTAGATAACGTCCTCTACATAAGGGGTAGAATAGGCATAGTCGTTCCAGAGACGATAGAATCGCTGAAAAAGAATGAGAAGGTCTACATATACGAATACCAAGGCTCGTACTACGTTAAGGTGAAGGGAGAAGTTCTGCGCGAACTCAGATCTAAGATGAAGCTCGGCTACTCAATGCTTGCGAGGATGCTTGGAATAACATCGAAGGCCCTTTACGAATACGAGCAAGGTAAGATGAGTATGAGCGCTGAGGTTGCTGAAAGGTTTCTGGAGCTGTTTGGCGAAGAATTCGAGAAGGCTTTGGAAGCTATAGACATATTTAGTTTCAGAATCGTTGGCGGGATGAAGAAAGAGCTTGGAAACATTGATGCTATCGAAGCTCAGGAGGATCTCTTAGATGAGAAGAACAAAATTCTTGCCAAGCTTAGAAAGCTAGGTATACGAAACATCGAGAGATTCGAGCGCATTCCCTCGGACATGGTGCTGAATCATCGTGATCTAAGAGTATTCATCGCGCTAGCTAAGGGGGGAAGCGACCCGGATAAAGTGGCTAAGAAATGTCGGGAGAACGCTAAGCTAGCTCACGAGCTAGATGGTAAAGCACTCACCCTTATCGCGGGGAGGGATCGAGATTTAGAGTACGTTGCAGAGAAGTACTCTGACATCGTTAGTAGGAACATCGATGATGTCATCGAGATTATTAGTAGAGAGCGTGCGTAGATAGGAGCTGGCCATGGTCTTCGTAGCTATAACCGGTAGACCTGGCATTGGTAAATCAACGATATTTCACCGAGTTGTTTCGCACCTAAGAACCAAGGGTTACAGGATTTGTGGCTTCTATTGTCCAGAAGTTAGGGAAAGTGGGAAGAGGATAGGGTTCAAGATTATCGATATTGATAGCGGTGAGGAGGGTTGGCTCGCAGTGGCGATTGATAGGGTCAGGGATATTGTGGGTAGCATTAGACCACGCATTAGGATCGGAAGGTATGTGGTTGTAGAGGATGATGTAAGACGAGTTGGTTTAAAGGCTTTGTCGAAGTGCGTAGATCGGGACCTCGTGGCAATAGATGAGATTGGGCCGATGGAGCTTAGCGTTAAGGATCTTCGTAACAACGTAGTCAAAGTGCTTGAAAGAGCTCCGCACTTCCTAATAGTCGTTCACAGAAACTTGCGGGACGAGGATATAGTTAGAATACTTAGATCTAGAGGAACGAAGACGTTTTTCGTCACGGAGTTCAACCGGAATAACCTTGCGGATCAGATAATAGAGATGTTCTGTTCTACGTAGGGATCCGAAGCCATGAAATGTCCATCGAATTTCGTACTAATTAAAGAGGGTAAAGCTAGCATCTGCGTTCCTAACCCGGAGCTTTACAAGCGTAGCGATGGAGTTTATGAGCCTTCGTGGGCCCCAGTATTTTACAACCCTCTAATGATTGAGAATCGAGATATATCGATAGCACTTCTCAATGCTTTAGTTGTCGGAGGATTCTCTGTAAAGAACGTTGTTGACTCCATGACGAGTAGCGGTGTTAGAGGGATTAGAATTGCTCTAGAAGTTAATGACGTTGATTGTGTGTACATGTGCGACATAGATGAAGAAGCTGTGAAAATAGCTTCGTTGAATGTGGAGATAAATGGCGTAAGGAATAAAGCGATTGTTGAAAGAGCTGATTGTAGAGAGTTGCTATACAGGTTAAAGAGAGAAAGAGCGAGGCTCGACTACGTGGATGTTGACCCGTTTGGAAGCCCTGCACCATTCATGCAGGCTGCGCTGGAGTGCGTAAGGCATGGTGGGGTAGTAGGTGTGACTGCTACTGACTTAGCTCCTTTAGAGGGTAAATACCCAAGGAAGTTGTTTAGAAGATACGGCATTATGGGAACTATGTGCGGCATCTCTAAGGATATCGCGGTTAGAAACCTCATCTCGTTCATGGCCAGAATCGCCGCGATGATAGACAGAACTATTGAGCCCCTCTATTCGTATCACTACAAGCATTACGTGAGAGTGTATGTCCGTGTCAAAAAAGGTAAGAGTGCCTCCTATGAAATGCTCAGTCGTTGTATAGGAACAATTTCTTACTGTAACTACTGTGGTTACTGGGAAATCGGTAAAGAACCCAACATGAAATGCCCAGTATGTGGAAGACCTACGATTAACGTGGAGGGTACATGGATATGCAAAATAGGAAGCGCTAACTTAGCTAAGATAGTCGCCTCTATAGTTAAGGAGCAAAACCACTTCTCCTCGAAAACCCTCGAGATCGTCGAATGCATTGCGTCGTATCTCGGTGTAGGGAATGTCTTACCTTATAGAATATCCTTCATTGCTAGACTGCTAAAGAAAAACATGCCTAAGATACACGATATAGTATCTCACCTGAGAAGACTTGGGTACAAAGCGTGTAGAGTTCTGGGGTATCACGATGCAATAGCTACGAACGCTCCAATGAATGAAGTAATCAAGATCGTTTCCTCGTTGAGTTCGTCTTAGTAAGGTTAATCAGAAAGCTCGTCAGTAAAGGACATCTCAACGGACTATGGCTACTAGCCTCGCCGCAATTGTACAGCTCTTTGCATCGAAAGCACGGTATGCTCATCACAGAGCTCATCTCTATAGGGATATTGATGCTTAGACTAGGGGATACCTCTACCTTGGGCTGTTCGAGGATCAATGCTTGTAGGAAATACATCGACTTCCCGTTGTTATTGACGAGCTTCCTCTTGACCAACCCTTTCTTAACTAGCCGGGATACTATCTTAGCAATTTGCTGAGGTTCAAGAGATTTCAGCTCGTTTAGCTCCTTTAACTTAACTTGGAATATCCCGCCATCAGTTTTAGTAGCTCTTAGTATAACCTCGTACACTCGACGCTCATTTTCATCTAAGCTTGATATCGCGTGTTGCGCACTCAATATCATCACCGAAGTCTCCTAGAAGAGAATTGAATTAGAGCTAATAAGCGCATTAATGCAAGGGTGCGATTATGCAGGTATAAGCGGTTAGCTGTGGTAGATGAAATAATTATGACTGAAGTTCGTGAGATGATCTACGTGGAGCTCTATACGAATACCTGGATCTCAACCTTATCGACGATATCTTTGTACCTGTTTCTTATCGTTACCTCAGTTACCTCGGCTGCTTTAGCGACTTCACGTTGTGTTTTCTTCTCATTCATCACTATCGAAGCTACATAGACAGCTGCAGCAGCTATTCCGGCAGGATCCTTACCCTCGGTATACCCTCGGTTCTTCAAAACGTTTATTATTATCGATGCGAGGGTGAAGACTTTTTGTGAGAGGCCTAGGTTGTTAACTATCTTCTGTAAGAATGCTCGGGGGTCGGGGATATTGCCACGCGGTATACTACCTCCTAACTTAAAGGATATCTCTGCCATAACGCGCCAGTAAAGCTGTTCGGATCCATTTACGAGTGCTAGCACATCCTTGGATCTAAGCGGTATACCGTGTGCTCTAGCAGCTAATACTATCGCTGCAGCGACGTACACATCCAGCTTGCTCTTCCGGGGATTAAGCGCCGAGATTATCTTCTTAAGTATTATTCCGCTAGTCTCTTTCACGCTGTCCGGTAACCCAAGTTGAGCTGCAACTCTGTTCATCTTCGTTAGAGCATCAACAAGCTTCTTCTGATCCTTTGATACGCGTAAATGTCTCTGAAGTGATCTCATCTTCAAAGATAGCATTCTCATTCTATGATCTTTCACAACCAGCTTGATGTCCGTAACGAGCCCCGTATCATGTACCGTATGTGTGATTGTGCTGGCATGTGCGCGTTTCAACCATTCTTCGCTATCGTAAGCTCTCCAGGGAGTTGTGTTCTGTATCATGTGATCTTGTATAACCTCAGCAGTATCTAAACAGATTAGCTCTCCTCGAATCGGATCCTCAATGAAGTTACTACAGTTAGAGCCACTCATTTTCTACGACCTCTGACCCTCTTACCTATCTTGAACTGTGCATAGAGAACAGTTGAGGGTTTCGCTATGGAGAGGGCTATAGGGGTCTTGGGCTTTACCACAATGTACGGCTCACTTACTGGACCTATTATATCACTGACGACACCTATCAATTCGCCTCCGGCTGATACTACAAGGTCTCCTACTCTAGGCAAATTACTTGGATCGTGCGCTCTAACAATTATCAATCTCGACGGTGTAACGTGGAGGACCGAACCTATGGGTTTACGAGGCATAACTATCACTCGGGTCTCTGAATCGCATTTTATAGTATCACCATAGCCATGGTTATAAGCATTCTACCGTATTGACCCGTTCAATATACCTCAACGAGATCTAAATGTGTATGAAGCAATTCTTTGTAAGTAAAATTCACTTAATACCTCGCGATCTAAGGATGCGAATGGCTTTCGCTAACTCTCGTAGAAGCGAGTTTTTCGAACCATCATACCTAACTCTGATCCTGCCATAAACGTAATACCAGGTTCTTGGATAACGTTTGTCGGGTTCCGCTTCGCATACTAGATGCAAGAACTTGCAAGCATTGATTAGATCCTCCAACGTGACCCTATCTATGCACATATCCCGCGGTATTCTTCGACCTAATCTACGGGGTAAAGAACAATCCAGATAAGAAGGCCAAACGATGTATTCCTTCAAGGCTGTGCATCACTGCGTTACTCCTTCAATAGCACAGCGTTTACGACACCATCTTGTCCTGGGCGTGAAGTCACTACAGCTTTTCCTACCTCGGTTAGTATTACCGCTCCCTTGTGTATGACTCCGTGTCTCGCCAACTCGGGATTCGATGGAACCATCAGAACCTGGAGTATTCGCGCTTTCTTACACGTCTTGCTCTCTGGATCTACGACATTTGCATACGTTGCGTACTTAAGCCGTATCTTTATGTTACCTCCGAATACCCTATCGGGTTTCCTAACATCTTTCTCTGAAATCCTCGTGTTCGTGGGGTAACTTCCCATCTCATACTTCCTAGGTTTTCTATGTCTTCGCTTCTTACCGCCCGTAATCTTCTTAAGATCGTTACCTTGGTAAACACCCATAGGGATCCCGCAGCAATTGCTTATTCAGATGCCCTTATATACTTATGTTAGTTCGTTATGTAGTTGGGAACTAAGTCGTGGGGAAACTGCGTAGAAAGATTGTGGAGAAGTCCGCCGATATTCTATTCAAATCGATGAGCCGAAAGTTCGTGCGAAGGGTCGTGGAGCCAGTGCTTAACGTTGTGTATGAACTCTATGAGAGGATGCTATATAACCAAGTGAGGCAAGGAGAGATACCTAAGCACGTAGCCATAATACCTGATGGCAATCGCAGGTGGGCTAGGATACAGGGGTTGGATGCCTCTGCGGGGCATGCTTATGGATATGAGAAGCTGAAGCAAGTAATAGAGTGGTTATTAGACTTAGGTGTTAAGACGATAACGATATATGCTCTATCCTACGAGAATTGCTTGAAGAGATCTAAGCAAGAGCTCGATCACCTTTTCAACCTCGCTAAGAAAGGTCTCGAAGAGCTGCTTCACTCGGATCTGATATACAGGTATAGAGTGAAGGTTAAGGTTATAGGTAGGCTCGAAATAGTGCCTAGAGACGTTATCGAAATGATTGAGAAGGTCGAGAACGCGACTCGAGACTTCAACGAGAGATTTCTGAACATAGCGATATGTTATGGAGGTAGGCAAGACATTGTAGATGCTGTGAAAAAGATAGCTGAAGACGTATTGAAGGGACGTATATCGATTAGTGACATCAATGAGGAGCTGTTGGTGAAATACCTAAGCACCGCACATCTGGGGGAGCTCTCGGACCCTGATCTAGTCATAAGAACCTCTGGAGAGCTTAGGGTAAGCAACTTCTTGCTTTGGCAAATAGCTTACAGCGAGCTCTACTTCTGCGACGTATTTTGGCCAGCGTTTAGGAGAATAGATCTTCTTAGAGCGATTAGATCGTATCAGCAACGAGAGCGTCGTTTCGGTAAGTAACTACTATCCCTTACCGGTCTGCCCCTTGACTATGACTTCGGAGATCGTGGTCAGTATGGCCATTGCTAGCGCTACAGCTATGGAATTCGTTATCGCTAGAGAACGTGCCTCCGCCGCTCCCTGTATTATCAACGCGATGTTCTGGATCAGTATGTAGCTAAGCATTATATCCACGAGGATCGCGATGTTCAACAGTATCTGGGAAGAATCTCTGTACTGTATCGCTCTGAGCATCTTCATGAAGAAAGGGATCGAGATCGCTATTATGATTATGTGCGAGTATTTCCCTATCACGATGCCTATAGCTCTTGCAACCCCCATACCCTCGCTTAAGTAAGTCATTGCATCTGTCGACATAAGATACAACGATATGAATATGAGCGTCGCCATGAGGACGACGCTGAATATCTTTATCGGTTGTTGAGAGAACCCTCTTAGTTTATCGTATAAGCCGAACCCCTTGAGCATCATGAGAACCGAGATGAATAGTAGTATTGCGTAGAGAGCTTCTTGAACTAAGTGGAATAGCGATAACAGCACGAGGACGAACAGCGCGAATCCAGGGTATCCCAACGCCATTCTGGCGTAGCTTCGTTCGCTAACGATCTTCTTAACTATCTTGGAGAGCACTGTGTACGCAGTCTCTATCGATCTTGCTTGCTCTACCACTACGGTCTCTATCGCAATTACTTTGAAGTACTGAGAGATTAGAGGAAGCGCTTTCTCATCCTCGATGCTGTCCAGAACAACGATTGCGTTGGCGTCTCCAACGCGTTTTCTGAGCTCTTCTAGCTGTTTAGAGAGTGCGAGCATACGTTCATAGTCACTGGAACTCTTTGATCCTGCCACGACAGCGAGGTTCGCGTTGAAACCTTTCTTTAGCATCTCTTCGGTCATCTGTATAGCTCTGAGCAACGCGTTGACATCAGTATCCTTGGGTTTGCATAAGCCAAAGCTTATTGCAACGTTTTTAGCGTTGTTCAAGCCTATGATCGGGGTTTCTATACCGCAATCAGCGAGATCGTTGTCTAGATCTACGTATATGATTATCACGGGCTCGGTGTAGTTACCCGGTGCTTTCTCTATCTTCGCTGAGGACAAGGTACAGTTCCTCAAGTGTGATCCTCTTACCAACTTTAAGCTTCTCCATAGCGATCCTCTTCTTCTCTTCAAGTATCGCTCTACTAACCTCCCTCCTCTCTTCCTCGGCTCTCCTCCTTAGTTCCCTCAGCAAAGCCCTCAACTTAGCTCTCCTCTCGCTGATCTCCGCATTTATACGTCTTAGCTCTTCCTTGAGCCTCTCCCTCTCCTCCTTCAACGAATTCAATTCGTTAATGAGCTCATTTAGGCGATTCTTTATCTGCTCTCTTCGCTCCTTAAGCTCAGCAAGCTCCTTGATACGCGAATCAAGCTCCTCGCGCAATGATTGAGCTTCTCTCTGTAATCGATGCAACTCTTCCTCCTTATCCCTCTGCTCGGCTTCAATCCTCAACTGGCTCAGCAATCTATTAAGCTCGTGTTCGAGCTCAGCAATTCTATTAACTATGGCTTTCTCCTCTTCGGGAGCGAGATTGGGCGAGGTTATTAGCTTCCACTCGAGGGAATCTATCTCCTTACGTATCTCGTCTACGTTTACGAGTTTTGCTCGTTTCCTAAGGGTAGCCGTTGTGCTTCTAAGCTCTTGAATCAATGCCTTTATCTGCATCCTTACCTCACTGCGTCGTTTCTTCAATTCATTTATGCTATCTCTTACTGCGGCTATTCGCTCCCTCACACTGCTGAGACTCTCCTTCAAGTTGCGTACGTCGTTGATTACCTGTGCTATTCTATCCCTAACTTCATTCAACTTGGATAGGTACTCTTCACGTACCGCTAAAAGCTCTCTAAGTTCTTCGCGTAATCTACCGATCTCGGCATGTATGTCTAGCTCCGTGTTTTGCGGCATGC
>JALWBS010000079.1 GCA_027037025.1 Desulfurococcales archaeon
GTGTCATCGGGGCGGTAGGTCTGACCCGCGTTTCAATCCCTCATAGGTAGGCTATGAACCAGTATATGCGATGAGCGCGCGCTCGGCGCGGCGGAGTTTCAATCCCTCATAGGTAGGCTATGAACCCACGGGCGCAAGCCTGCGGGTGGATTGCGCGCTTGGGTTTCAATCCCTCATAGGTAGGCTATGAACATCGTCAGCGGTGGCTTGATATTTTTGCGCCAGTCCCAGTTTCAATCCCTCATAGGTAGGCTATGAACAAGTGACGGTGGGGTGAGAGCCGTGAGCCCTTTCACCGTTTCAATCCCTCATAGGTAGGCTATGAACATGTACGGGTGGTCAGTGACGAGGAGTTTAATAGAGGTTTCAATCCCTCATAGGTAGGCTATGAACCGGGCGCCCGCGTGGTGAGCCAGACTGTGCTTACCGCGTTTCAATCCCTCATAGGTAGGCTATGAACCGGTCAGCGCGAAGGTCATCGCCTTTGGCGACTTCCGCGTTTCAATCCCTCATAGGTAGGCTATGAACAGTGACTGCGACCCTGTACAAGTACGGGCGCGTCTCGTTTCAATCCCTCATAGGTAGGCTATGAACCCGTCCCTTTCGGACGGACTACCAGCGCGTCGGGGTGGTTTCAATCCCTCATAGGTAGGCTATGAACGCACGGGCAAGGTCTTAGTGCGCCGCGGCAAGGGTAAGTTTCAATCCCTCATAGGTAGGCTATGAACTGTCGGTGTGGTAGTAAGAAGTTCTGACGGACTGTAGTTTCAATCCCTCATAGGTAGGCTATGAACCATGGTGTGATGTAGAACTCTATTCTTATGATGATATTAGTTTCAATCCCTCATAGGTAGGCTATGAACCGGCGTGGGAGCGGTCGCGAGAGCCATGGTGGTGGTGCGTTTCAATCCCTCATAGGTAGGCTATGAACCTGGTATTACGAATAGATTCATGGAAGCCGTGGAAAAGTTTCAATCCCTCATAGGTAGGCTATGAACCCCGGCGTCGGGCGCTCCAGCGCTGCAGCATACTGCCGCAGTTTCAATCCCTCATAGGTAGGCTATGAACCCGGCTGGGGCAGTGATTTTGGGCTGGCGTTGACCTGGTTTCAATCCCTCATAGGTAGGCTATGAACACATAGAAACAGACGAAGTTTTTGGCACTGAGCAGAGTTTCAATCCCTCATAGGTAGGCTATGAACCGCGACTGATGCAGCCCCGCGGTGGCGCTGATGGCGAGTTTCAATCCCTCATAGGTAGGCTATGAACCGCCTACGCGCCCTTCGTACACACCGAGCGCGGGGTCGTTTCAATCCCTCATAGGTAGGCTATGAACGGGTCACACCGCCGCCGCGCTTGGTGATGCGCGCGTGTTTCAATCCCTCATAGGTAGGCTATGAACCGACTATGACCCTACCGCGCGCGATGGTATGGCAAATGTTTCAATCCCTCATAGGTAGGCTATGAACGACGGCTCGCGCGTCGGCGAAACCACAGAAGACGAGGTTTCAATCCCTCATAGGTAGGCTATGAACGCAGAAGGTCAGGGGTAAGGTAAGAGCAGATTCGTCGTTTCAATCCCTCATAGGTAGGCTATGAACATACTGCCTGCTCGCCTTGCCAACGGGCTGTGCAGTCGTTTCAATCCCTCATAGGTAGGCTATGAACTGGCCGTGCTCCAAGAGTGAGTAGCGAAGAAGTCGTGTTTCAATCCCTCATAGGTAGGCTATGAACCTTTCTGCCGCTAACGATGGCAGTGTGCGCGTATACCGTTTCAATCCCTCATAGGTAGGCTATGAACCTTTTGAAGCGCGCTCGTAATGATTACCCCTTAGGGGTTTCAATCCCTCATAGGTAGGCTATGAACTGTGCGCCAGCCCTTTGCTGTTTTGGTTAGTTCCCAGGTTTCAATCCCTCATAGGTAGGCTATGAACCCCAAACGCGCCGCCGAATATCAGGCTCAAAAAGCCCGTTTCAATCCCTCATAGGTAGGCTATGAACCCAAAACCGGCCGGTGCTGTATGTGGGGTCAAGGTGTTTCAATCCCTCATAGGTAGGCTATGAACGATAGCCATTATTCCGCCTCCGTCCACGGCGCAGCGGTTTCAATCCCTCATAGGTAGGCTATGAACTACTATTGTTAAGACAGGTAATAGATGGGCAAAAACGTTTCAATCCCTCATAGGTAGGCTATGAACGCGAACGCTGGCAGGTGCTCGCCCTCAACGAGGCCGAGTTTCAATCCCTCATAGGTAGGCTATGAACCCCCCGGAAATGAAGACGGGCGGCGGATACTGCGGTGTTTCAATCCCTCATAGGTAGGCTATGAACTAGTCAGGGAAGCGAGCGCGCCGGATTGGACATCGGTTTCAATCCCTCATAGGTAGGCTATGAACCAAATGAGCAAGCGCCGCGGGCGTCCCCCTTTGAAAAGTTTCAATCCCTCATAGGTAGGCTATGAACCGCGGTAAAGCGTGAGGAGGAAAGCCAATGAAACGATGTTTCAATCCCTCATAGGTAGGCTATGAACATTGCAGTATCAGGAAACAGTGTAATAATACGCAGCTGTTTCAATCC
>JALWBS010000080.1 GCA_027037025.1 Desulfurococcales archaeon
CACTGCTTGTGGAGATACCCGTTTCAATCCCTCATAGGTAGGCTATGAACCCAGAAGGGTAGCTTCTTCGTGAAGCTGTCTGCAGGGTTTCAATCCCTCATAGGTAGGCTATGAACAATGTCCCCAAAGTCTTCAGGCCGTTGGTAACGTGTTGAGTTTCAATCCCTCATAGGTAGGCTATGAACTACTCATTCCACTTGAAGACCAGCACGCCACCCACCTTGTTTCAATCCCTCATAGGTAGGCTATGAACTCATTGAGGGTATTCTGGATGTGGTCATCGGCTTCGCGTTTCAATCCCTCATAGGTAGGCTATGAACAGACCGCACCAATGGCGTGTTGGTGCAGATTGCCGAGTTTCAATCCCTCATAGGTAGGCTATGAACCGCTCTTCCAGCACAAGCCGCAGGTGGTGATTTACGTTTCAATCCCTCATAGGTAGGCTATGAACCTACTCCTGTTTTGGGGTTGGTTGGAAGGATTATCAGTTTCAATCCCTCATAGGTAGGCTATGAACAGCGCATAGCGCATACATTATTGGCCATTATTACCTCGTTTCAATCCCTCATAGGTAGGCTATGAACGCCGAACCCATTAGCGCGCTTTTCGCCGCATTCCGGGTTTCAATCCCTCATAGGTAGGCTATGAACCGCTGAGCGCAGCCCGTAGCTCTGCCAGCTGGCTCCGGTTTCAATCCCTCATAGGTAGGCTATGAACCATAATGAATTGTGGGAATGTGAAAACTATCCTCCAGGTTTCAATCCCTCATAGGTAGGCTATGAACTTGTTTTCCTCGGTGACTATTTTGACCGAGGAAAACAGTTTCAATCCCTCATAGGTAGGCTATGAACGAAAACCTAATAAAGTCTTCTGGGGGTGTACCGAGAGTTTCAATCCCTCATAGGTAGGCTATGAACATACCATCAAAGCCACAGGTAATTAAAAACCCATGGCAAGTTTCAATCCCTCATAGGTAGGCTATGAACTGACGACCACGTCAGCCACCGCGTGGACGGCATCGGAGTTTCAATCCCTCATAGGTAGGCTATGAACAGGCCAGGGGGTGGTGTTCCTCCACCCGAAGCGGGGTGTTTCAATCCCTCATAGGTAGGCTATGAACATGCCGCCGCGCTCCACCAGCACCCGCCGGAATTCGGGTTTCAATCCCTCATAGGTAGGCTATGAACACGACATTCACTTAAGGAGGATTACGATGGCTCTGGAGTTTCAATCCCTCATAGGTAGGCTATGAACCTGCGACAGCGGGGCGGGGTGCTTTTGCTACGTCAAGTTTCAATCCCTCATAGGTAGGCTATGAACTCCAACACGGCGGTCAGGGAGCGCATGAGGTTGGTGTTTCAATCCCTCATAGGTAGGCTATGAACAAAACCGTGGGCGCTGAAAGGCTGGTGTACGAACTGGGGTTTCAATCCCTCATAGGTAGGCTATGAACGGCAGGACTGGTGGATGGCGACGGTGGACATTGTGGTTTCAATCCCTCATAGGTAGGCTATGAACAAGAAGTCTTCCAGTTCTCCCATGTTGGCGGCCAGGGTTTCAATCCCTCATAGGTAGGCTATGAACGGAAGGGAAGCGGGACGGGTAGGTCAGTGTAACGAAGTTTCAATCCCTCATAGGTAGGCTATGAACACGCCTCAGGCGAACCAGCGCCCCCCCATCCGAAACGCTGTTTCAATCCCTCATAGGTAGGCTATGAACGCTGGAAAAAGCCGTGGCCGCCTTACGCGGGCCGAAATTGTTTCAATCCCTCATAGGTAGGCTATGAACATGTCGACTTCGCGGGGATCATCTTCTTTGCAGTAGAGTTTCAATCCCTCATAGGTAGGCTATGAACAATTTTCTCAAAGCCTTCATACTTTTGAAGACCAAGTTTCAATCCCTCATAGGTAGGCTATGAACAAGTACCCGGTGCCACGGGTACTTATTTTTTACACCCGTTTCAATCCCTCATAGGTAGGCTATGAACCCATCGCCGACCTTGTGGCGCTGCTGGCAGAGCACCCGTTTCAATCCCTCATAGGTAGGCTATGAACTCTTTTTTATGCGGCGTTTCTGTTATTTTTATCCTATGTTTCAATCCCTCATAGGTAGGCTATGAACGAGATGAAAGGAAATCGACCCAGCGCATAGAATGAAGTTTCAATCCCTCATAGGTAGGCTATGAACGCACTAGAGCGACGCCGACCATGGCAAGAAAGGGAGGTTTCAATCCCTCATAGGTAGGCTATGAACTGAACCACGCCACGAAAAGCGCGAACCACGCGAACGGTTTCAATCCCTCATAGGTAGGCTATGAACCAACTCCGGCTCCAGCCCCATCTCGGCCAGCCGCTGTTTCAATCCCTCATAGGTAGGCTATGAACCAAAATTCTCTTTATTTTACGCAACGTTTCGCTGTTTTTACTCACATTTTTCCCTTCAACTGCCTAACAACCTCGCTTTTAGCCTTAAATCCGCTTTTTCTTGTCGTCGCTCTTACGCTAAAATTGCACTATCAGCAACCGACGACTTTATTTTACCACGGGAGGACAATGTGTACG
>JALWBS010000081.1 GCA_027037025.1 Desulfurococcales archaeon
ATCCTTGCTAATGGTACCCACCTTCCGGGATCGTGAACGAGCTCAGCGACGACACCCCTGATTACCTTATCGGTTGGTGGTGGGTACTTAGCTGCTGCAACCCTTAGATGGCTCGGGCTTCTGAACGTTGGTGTTCCTCTACCCATCCTCTGAACTAGTATCCTCTTACCCACCTTGGAACACCTTCTCACATGTCTCTTGCACTGCCTAAAAGAGTTTTGCTGATCTTACCAGCTCAAATCACTTCGGGGTACGTACATTCCTACAGCTTTCAGACTTCTCTTTAGCTCCTCTTTTATACGTGTGGTTGTGTAGAACCTCTCCACGGATCTTGTAGTGAAGATGGTTATCTCCAACACCACCTCTTCATACTTAGGCTTTTCTCGGGGATTGCTCGGAGGTCTACGTAGAATCGGTGGTATGGGAATAGCTCTCTCACGCAGTGTACAGCAAGCTATCTCCTCCTGGGGAATGAAGATCGCTTTACCGTTCCTGATAAGGGTTAACAGTTCACGATGAGTGTACCTACGCCTATACCTCTCTTTCGCTAGTCTGAGAAGCTGTAGCTCTGCAACGCGCGGTAACGAGGATCTATGCTTAGGAACCGACGGTAAGGAACCTATGGGGATAATCGCTACACCTTCGTGAGCTATCACTATATCAAAGTAAGCTCTGGAATCGATAGTATCTCGAAACGCTCCGTAGACCACGTACTCGATTCTCATATCCACCTCTTCACGTAGAAGGACATCAAAGCTTAATAAAGCTATTCTCCTAAGCGAAGCGAGGGTAGCTGAGATGTCTAAGGAGCGTAAGGTATGCTGGGAAATACCGTTAGAGTGGAAGAAGTTTAGGTACCGAGGAAAAAGTTTAGAGGAGCTGATAGAGATGTCCATGGATGAACTTGCGCAGCTCTTACCGGCGAGAGCTAGAAGATCTTTGCTAAGAGGATTTACTCCTGAGCAGAGGAAGCTCCTCGAAAAGATAATCGAGGCTAGGAGGAAACTCATTGAAGAGTGCAAGGAGGTAGTCATTAAGACCCATGTCAGGGACATGATAATACTGCCGATAATGGTGGGTCTAACCATAGCCGTGTTCAATGGTAAGGAATATGTACCTGTTAAGATAGTGCCGGAGATGATAGGTCATTACCTAGGGGAGTTCGCACCAACGACTAAGACTGTTAGACACGGAGAACCAGGTCTTAAAGCAACTAGGAGCACTCTCTTCGTAGCGCTTAAGTGAGGTATGTCGGTTAGTACTACTATACCAAACAAACCTTATCCTACCCTTATCTTAATGCGGGATAAGAGAGGTTGAAAGAAGATCTCGTTACTTACCTAGAGGCGCTCTCTATTATAGTAAGTGCTTTGTGCTCAGGAGATAGCTTTACATAAGCTTTCTTATACCCATCTCTATCAATGAGGGTGTTCACCTTAACTACTTTCACTCCATAAAGCTTCTCTATGGCTTCCTTGATCATCTTCTTGTTCGCCCATCTAACAACTTTCACCGTTATGTAGTTGTATTTCTCGGCCAGGGTGTAAGCTTTCTCTGTTGTTACGAATCTCACTATGATCCTACTCAATTGTTCAAGCTCTTGCGAACTCATAGTGTTACCACCTTAAACAGGGACTTTATGCTCTCCAGAGCTCCGACGGTTATCACCGTTAATCTACCTGGTGCACCGCCGGGAGCTAGCTTCAATATGTGTAGGGTGTTCGGCGTTAAGTAGTCAACTCCCGGAAGGTTGCTTATGGCATTGATAATCGGGGCTCTCGGGCTTGAAACTATGAATAGCAGGCTCTTGGGGTTAGTATATCTACGTCCTCTTCTCTTACCTTTACCAGCTCTTATCCTTATCCTATCATGGGCTCTCTCGATGTCAGCCCAGAGACCCATCTTCATTAACCAGCTCTTCATATCCTTAACCCTCTCAACCTTCTCAAGATCATCTACCACAACTATTGGTAGGGAGTCTATGCTCTGTGGAACTATGTGACCACGCTTAATCACGAAGTCCCTACTCGATGTAGCTGCGAGAGCCGATGCGATAGCGTACCGCATCTCCTTCTTATTTATCTCCTCGTGTATCTTCCTCAGAGGTGTTGGAGCAAACTGTCTTCTGCCTCCCACCGTGTTAGGCGCGAACACAGCCCTTCCATTAGGTAGCCTTGGTAGCCTAGCCAAACCGTAGCCTATGCCCCAGTACTTACCGCACCTCCTTTTACCAGCGAGAGGGTCGCGACCCTTCGGCTGTATGCGTGCAGTATGCGCACTGTGGAACGCTCGGCGTATCAGGTCTATTCTCACTGGAAGCCTAAAGACGTCGGGAAGCACCACTCTTTCTACGACCTTCGCTTCGAGGTCGTACACTTTCGCAACTATGGGATCTGTCCGTAGGTAAGGCGCGACTATGATGAACGCCATGGCTATCCACCTATCTTGCTCTCTAAGCTTATGTACGTTATCGCTGGTGGACCCTGGGGTTGCCAACGTGGTGGCCTCACGGGCCATCTCAGGACTATGGGCCTCTTAGGAGGCCCCATCACGGTTCCTGCGAGCATCACCCACGTGCTTCTGACTACGCCGTAGTGCGGGAAGCCGCCCGCCGGCGTTATTTCGTAGCCATCGTCTCCTATTCTGAGGATCCTCTTGTTGTACTCAGTTCTTCGATGGAACCCCATTTGACCAGCTTGAGGTACCTCGGATAACGCTCCAATCGTTGGGCTTCGGCTACCAACTCTCCTACTACCTTTCCTATGCTTATGCCATCTCGGTAGCTCCTTGACTCCGAACCTCTTGACCACACCTTGGAATCCCTTACCTTTGGTAACGCCTATCACGTCCACGAACTGGCCTTCGCTGAACACGTCTCGGATCGATACAGGTTTTCCGAGGATCTTCGTTGCGTAATCAAGTCTATCGTCTATGGATCCACCGCCTACCACAACCTCTAAGAGATCGGGCTTCTTCTTGCTAAGCCCACCCACAAGCTTTGGCTGCGTAGCTATGATTACGCTAACCCTAGCTATCTTATCGCGCATATCCTGCAACTGCTTGAGCTTAGCCTCGAAGTTCTCGGTGGGTCTATACGTAGAGACTTTCCTCCATATCTCGATCTCTTCAGGAGGTTCTATCCATACATCGGTTAACGTGAGGTAGCCGTACCCTGGAACCAAGCGATAAGCTCTGACAGCGATGGGTATGACAGGGGGTGCCTCGAGGATTGTTACTGGAACAAAGATTTCCTTACCGCTCGTTGGTGTATTGGGCCGATCGTCTATCATAAAGACGTGCGTCATACCAGCTTTGTACGCTAGGAATCCCAGAAGCTTGGGCTTATCAAGTTTCACGTCGGGCCAGGTCTTGATGCGGGGTACTAGCCTAGATGCCCTCTTCCTAGGTCTAAAACCTAGGCTACCTCTTCTAGGAGCGTTGGTCTTTCTATGAGCCATCGTAATCCCCGCGCTACTTCTCTATCGGCTGAGATCGTAGATACTTAGAGAGGGTATATAAGCTATGCTAAGTGCTAAGTGCAGACAGACTTCAGATGCAAAATGGTGTTGAGGGCAGCGAGAGCTATGCCAACGGCTTCCACGGTTCTAACACTTTTAACACCCTGCTTAACAACAGCGTCTATGGCTACGTGTTTAGAAGAAATCGTCGTGGCTAGCGAGGGCATGTCGATACCCATCTCGTATCGAAGCACTTCGGACACGTCCATTCTGGGGGATCCGAAGACCGTGCAGATCTTATCTACGCTATGATCAACGTATCTGAGAAGCTCTTGAATTGGTAAGCCGTGTTTAGTGAACTCGATTATTAGACCGCTTCTACACATACGTGTAAGAGCCTTGGACAGTTTATCGAAGAAGTGAACCTTTGGTCCCAGATACAGCGAGACATCATCGTCTTTCAAGACGCTGCAATCATACCACTCCTCCTCTACACCATCGATCCTGAGCAGAGTGATGTGCTTCTCGAAAACACCTTCCTCGCGATTGAACCTACATGGCTTGTCGAGCCCTACGTAAGCGAAGCATGTATCCTCTGAACATCTGTATACATAGCCCTTCCTAACACTTCCAAAAGTAGCGATCCGGGAAACAGCGTGCGTTGGTAGCGATAAAGGAGGTAGCACGCCTACGTACTTAAGCTCGCGTTTGATCGGGATGACCATTTTCCGGAGATATGGAGGAGTCAGCATGTACTCGGTCACGGCTCTACATATCTCGGAATCCTGCCTTGAGGCGTGTGGATCTGAGTAGAATACCAAATCGGAAACCCGGAATATCGAACACATTCGGAGTACATGACCTACAGCAAGGGTTTTGAGATCTAGACGGTGCTCCGTAGAGACTATTGAGATCGGGACAAAAACGAGGAGTGAGCAACTCCTCTTAGAACTCATGAGATCTACTTCCTACCTTTCTTCTTTCCCTTACCTTTTCCTTCCGAAGCTGATTGCTGTTGGTAGCTCTTCTCCAACCCCATGAACAGGCTCGTTCTTTGCCTACCTCCCATTCAAAACCCCTATGCATTGATAAGTAGGCGAACTTATAAAAGTAGGTGGATGTTGAAATTGCCGAGTGCTGATTTATGATGAGAGGATCCCCTAGCTGAAGAACAATCTTCTGCTTAGATGCTCAGAGAAGAGCGGTTAAATCACCGATCATTGTTTGCACCCCTCATCATCGCAAATTAGAAACCTCTACGTAAGCTCTCTGCGACTAGCGCCCCTCGGTGTTACGATATGGTGTGCTACCTAAACATATATGTGCTCGTGAAGTACGGTGATAGAGTGGACCTCTCATACGTGATTAAAGATCTAGGGTTAGAGGTAGAGCGAGCTGCTGAGAGTCGAGTTGTTCCAAACATGTTCTTCGCTAGGATTAAGTGCGTTGATCGTGAAGCTTGCCAGAAAGCTAAGGAGAGAGTTGAATTTGTTGCAAGGAATTTTCCGTGGATTAAGCTAGAGATTGTTTGTCCTTAGAGCTTCTGTGGTATAGATACAACGCTATTAACGATGTTGCGAAAGCTACTACCAAAACGGCTACGTCGACGCCCTTCTCTATGCATATAGCTATCGCGATGCCTAGGAGTAGCGCTGGGTAAGCTAGTAATGCGTACCTCAACTCCATTGCACCACCTCATAACACCCTTAACCTTCCGAATCCTCCGAGAGCTCGCGCTAATCCCACGCTTATCGATAGTAGGAGCGTTAGGTAGAGCACTGATGCTAGAAGTACTGCGTAGACTACTCGCGCTATCGTAGACAATAGCTTTGTAAAGCCGTTCGGTGGTTGACTCACTGGGATCTGCATTCTCAGCATCGTGCGTAGCGGATGAGGGATCGCCAAATCTAAGATTGGCGAACTATGCTCGTAATGGCGTACCCCTTGCTGATAAGGCTCGTATATCTCTACGTTAGGTTTCGGGGGTACGACGATCATGCTGAAGAATGCTGGGTAGAGGGGTAGTGCAACGAAGAATACGAGCGAGAAGGCTAGTAAGAAAGCTCCAGCGCCTCGCGCTATCCTGAAGGGTATGGCCATCAGCGCTATTCCAAGGGAGGCGAAGAGCGTGTAGTCCTTGTATATCACGAACCCGATTATGTACATAAACATTGTTGCGTACACAGCCCACATAAGCTTACCTACGAGAGACGATATCAACTTTGATATTATTGGTGCGAACTTAGGAGGTACAAACTTCGTCAATGCGCTGAGACCGAAGATCATTGATAACTGAGCAGTTAGTTGAGCATTTAGAAACCCGAAGTACCTCACCCAATCAGATCCAAGCACTTGTGCAATGTAATTAGCAGCATTTAGTATAGCGTAGAACCCGAAGGTTAGAGATGCTACGAAGAACGCATCCGAGATGAGTCTAGGTCCCCACCTCTTCAATCCCGTTATTGGGATAGGAAGTGCGTATATCAGAACCCCTAGGTAGAACGTTAGTATGGATAGGTAGTACGCAAGCTCTAAGAAGTCTCCGAGGCTCAAGAGATCCACCCTCACGGAAGTTGAGGCATGGGCGGGTTCGGAAACTTTGTCGAGAGCATCGACGCTATGTAGTATATCAACCAGAATATGGTTGAACCCACAGCTATCCAGAACGCACCCCACACAGCGTCCTCGATGAGACCCTGACCAACCCTTCTAGCCTTGCCTATGGGTATCGGCGAGCCCTTGATTGCCCAGCCTATTACCCAGGTTAGTAGGAACAGGAACCATGATATGATCACGGCTCTATCTATGAAGTTCTTTATCAGCGTTAGTATATCCACAGCGCCCCTCAGTAATGCCAAGGTTTATAAAGAGTCACTTTCTCCAGAACCGCCTCGTTAACAGGTAATTTCTTTGGCATTGAATTACGAGATCGATAAGCTCGTTAACATCTCTAGCCCTAGATAGAATTCTCTTCGCATTCTCTGGACCTATTCCAACGGCTTGGAGTACTATGAGCGCCAGCACCCCGTAATCCATTACCAGCGACGCGATCTTTCTATGCTTATCCAGAAACGCTTTATCATCGCTACTCAGCTTGGAAAGACCGTGTCTTTGCAGCAATTTGATTACTCGCCTTAAGCGGTTGGACTCCTCGTCGTCTCGAACCATCGTCAATGCCTTGGATTGGCATCGAGGACACTTAATCTCAATGCGTCTCAGCATTTCGAGGTCAGTCGAAGCGTTGTCGTTAACGAAGCTCTCGATAACCGATTTAAGGTTCGTGCTCCAGCGATAGCAACACGAGAGGCACTGTAGATGCACGATGTTGTTAGAGAGTCTTCGAAGCATGATGTTCGTAAGGGAGGTTCTTGGTAGTGGTGGTGCTACGTTCAGCGACAAAGGTGTTAAGGATGCTACCTCCTTAACGAGCTTCGACGGCTCCCTGACGAGGTAGACGATGATTCGAGTTCCCGGGGACTTCAACTTGTTAAGGAACTTCTCTAGGGCTTTGAAATCCAGCTTCTCAACCTCGAGTTCTCGAAACGCTTCCTCTCTAACGATATCGATCTGTTTGAGCCCAGGTAGGACGCGTTTGGCTTCTCCCAACGATACTCTATGAGACACGAGACCCATCTTCTTAGCTACCTTGATCACGAACCAGTCGAACAGCGGTGTCGAAGTAACGAAGCGTTTTACGATGTGTATCGCGTGTTCAAGATCTAATTTCTTCAAATACTCGAGGACTCGACGTAGCTCGGCCCTATCGATGGGCCTCGGTAAGGCTATTAGTGTGCACACCTGGTGTGCTCGATAGCTCGTTCGTATCCCTACGAGCTCCTCCACCACTGCGGATAGTAAGAGCGCTAGAGCCTCGGAGCCTCGGGTACCGAGACACGAGTATACGGCAATGTATGGAAAGGTTTTCGAGGTAGAGACCTCGATAACAACGCTGCTTAAACTGGGCCTTATCCTACACAGCTCAGCGAGGTATTCCTTAACAAGTTCTATAGCGTTCTCAGATAGGTTGAGGCTTCTCAGCACTTCGTCTACTTGCGAATCGTCAGTGCATGAACATAGATCCTCGATCGTTCTGCAAACCTCCTCCGCAACTTCTGTGGATACCGGTATGTTCTCGCCTACCCATCTCGGTAGCTTCAGTGCTTCGGTTCTTGTCACGGGCTCCAGCAGCACCTCTCTAGACTCGTCATTTACTGAGACAATCTTCCACAGCTTACCCCCGAGAACAACAACATCCCCCTCGTTGCAGGTGACCACGAACTCCTCGTCCAACGTAGCAATCGTTTTCAGTGTTAAGACGTCTTTAGCTCTGTACTTAGCTGTGTCGACGATCATTGTCGTAGTCTTGTAGTAAAGCTCTCCACGCTTAGTCACCTCCACCGCTCCATCCTCCCGGATGTTTATCAGCCTCAGATCCTTTGCAAAACCAATGACCTTCTCAAGATCTTCCATGTCCAAGTTTGAGAAGGGCTTCGTGTTAACGAGGATTTTGTGTATGTGCTCGACCTTCGGCCTCTTCCATTCCAGAGCTATCCCTATCAGTTGATGAAGCGCTACGTCTAATGCCGAGCTATACGTTGGCAAGTCCTCGATCTCGTAGTTCATAACCTTGCGTGTTATTACACCAGCTTCTAAGAGCTCGAGTAGCATGGGAGGGACTAGGACTATTCCTCTAGAGACCAACCCTTCGCGATGACCAGCTCGACCCACTCTCTGCACGAGCCTAGCTGCTTGCCTCGGGGACATCACCTGCACAACCAGATCAACTCCTCCAACGTCTATCCCCAGCTCTAAGCTAGAGGTCGCTATCACGACCCTTAGATCGCCTCTCTTGAGGGAAAACTCTATGCTCTCTCTAACTTCTCTCGATAGAGATCCATGGTGAACACCTACGCTACCCAGAGCGTTTCTCAGCAGATACCCAAGCTCCTCCGCCGCTACGCGCGTGTTCACGAAGATCAGTATCTGTCCAGATCTACGTTCTCGAAGCACCTCAAGCATTCTGGGAACGACGTAGAGCGCTTCGGCGAAGCTAGAGACGTTCGTACGAGGGCCTAGAGTATCCACTTCGATTTCGTACGACTTAGCGTGCTTAACGTCGATGATCTCGAATGGTCTTGGGTAAAAGAAGAACTCAGCTATGGCCTCGGCCTTCCCAACGGGAGCGGAAAGCGCTATTCTTCTAACATGCCTTCGAGCGAGAACGTCCAGCCTGTTTAGCGCGACGACCAGCTCTAATCCTCGCTTACTCGTGTACAGTTCCTGAGCTTCGTCCACGACCACAAATGAACAGTTTCTCAGGTACTCCCGGAGTCCACGATGAAGAAGCACTATCTGGAGGCTCTCCGGCGTGGTTACCAACACATGCGGAGGATTGGATACAATCCTCCTTCTCTGACTCTGAGTGGTATCTCCGTGCCAGACGGCGACGCTGAATCCGATGATCGAAGCAATTCTGGAGATCCTAGCGCTTATATCTCTATTAAGGGCTCTGAGAGGCGTTACGTAGAGAATCGATACGGGCTCCGCGTTATTCATGCATTTCTGTAGCAGAGGTATGAGGACGGCTTCGGTCTTACCTGTTCCAGTGGGTGCAACGAGAAGCACATCCCTATCGCTCCCAACGATCTTTGGAATGGCAGCTCTCTGCGTAATCGTTGGTCTTTTTAGCCCGAGCGACGGTAAGACCTTCGCGATTCGCTCGCTTACTCCAAGACTGATCCACTCGCTCAAGATGTGCATATCCCCTTCGGCGCCAGGCACTCAGCACGCCATGCAATTGTAAATACGCTTAAAATGCTTACTTTCGTGGAGCGCCGCGGAACCGGTGAGAGAGCTTGAGAGAGGAGGAGATCTCGGTCGAGGGAAGCGAAGAGGCTTCAGAAAGATCAGACGAGTACTACGAGAGCGAAGAGGAGGAGCTGGAATCCAAGGAGCTCAGCTTATCCGAGGTTGAGGTATTCATCGAGCGTGGAGAGCTTTGGGACAAGATGGCTCTCGGAGAGATCTCCGTAGACAAGGGGGTAGAGCTACACAAGCAGATCCTAGCAAAGATGCCAACGCCAGCAACTACTGTTAGCAGGAGGAGAAGAAGGAGAAAGTGATCTATTCAGTAGATGGATTGGGTCTCGGTTTCGTAGCTGTACCCCAACCTTTTCAGAGCTTCTTCGACTACGCTCCTATCGATGGATCTATCGAATATTATCACGACGAACTTGTCCCCATCTCGTTTTACGAGCTTCAGTTTATCGACTAGAACCATCCCCTTTATCATCTCGGACAAGTTCTTTTTCGGCGTTAGATAGTCCTTGAACTTCTTGCGCATGAATTCGTAGAAAGCATCGAAATTCTTTATCATCCTTATAGCGTCGCTTAGATCCTCCCCTCCTTTACCCGTCATGTTGTGGAGCTCGTTAAGTAGTTTCAGAGCCCCCTCGGCATCTATTTCAACCGCTACGTACTGACCTATGATCTCGGTTATGCGGGCCTTCAAGATGCGACCCGATTACAGTAAGGCATTGCTAGGATATATATGCTCGTCATGAGTATCGTAGGACGGGGGTGCGGGTTGAGCGTTCGGGTAACCTACCCGATAGGCGCGAATTTTAAGAAGATAGCGCAAGCCTGCTCTGCAGCACTCGAGGAGATTCCGATAGTGTTCAGCCCCGATGGGATGTTGATCGAGGGTCTGAGTCCAGACAAAGCAGTGATGCTCTCGGTGTTTCTCCCTGCCACGTCGTTCGAAGAGTACAATCTATCCGAAGAGGTTAGCGTCGTTGCTTCCAAGGACGAGTTCGTAAGGGCTTTCAGAAGAGCTACCAAGAGGGATCGCGTCACCTTCGAACTAACTCCGGGCTCTCGCGAGCTAGTGGTAAGGGTAACGAATGTTAGGACGAGTGTCGAACGCGAGTACTCCGTTTCGCTTAGCGAGGTCGGAGCTCAAAGGATTGGAGAGCTCGACATAGAGCTCGAGGTTACGGCTAGGATGCCCAGCGACGAGCTTGCAACGGTGATCAAGGACGTGGCGATCGTTGCCGACGAAGCGACTTTCCAGTTCACTTCGGAAACCAACTCGATCAAGATCGTGGCGTTCGGAGATCTTGGAGAGTACAGGACGGAGCTCAAGCAGTTCAAACCACTCACGTTGATAGAGTCGACGGTTAGCAACGCATCATCTAAGTTCAGCGTGGATCATCTGAAGATACTCGCTAAGATACTGGACCTAGCTGATGAAGTGACTCTAGCATTTGGCCCGGATAAGCCTCTTAAGGCGGTTCTCGACATCGGGGGTGGTAAGGTAACGCTGTGGATTGCACCCAGAGCTTAGACCAGCTAAATAACGGTGAGCCCGCTTTCTTTGGCTAAGGACTTAAAGCGAGCTGCATCGTTGAACATGTACACGTTGTTGAACATCACGTACGCTTCGTCAACGAGGTTCGAGTACTTGGTGACTACGTGAAGTAGTTTACTAAGATCTTCGTCCGTATACCTGTACCTATAGTTGACTTCTCCATTGAGCCCGTGTAGCCTTGTGTAAAGTATGCGGGCTTCGTGAGGAATGGCCACGGGCTCTCTCTTCAGCAGATCTACAACGTGTACTACGCCCAGCTCAACAACCTTTGCTACGGCTTCCGGATGCTGGTTCCAAGTTCCTCGGGGTTCCCAGCATAGGAGAAACTCACGGCTCTTTATCGTCGAGAAGAACTCTATTGCGTTACGAAGGTTCTCCTCGCTGTACCCGAAGCTGGGAGGAGTCTGGAAGACTATGGCGCGAGCTCTCAGCACAAGGGATACTCTACGAAGTTTCTCCCAAGCCTCGAAATTCTCCTTGGTAGGCTTTAGGAATCCATAGTTGTCCAGGTTTCCGCTGGGCTTATGCTTCATCCTTCTCCACGTAGGGCTAGTAGATGGGTGCGTAATTACCTGCCACGCCTTCACGGTTACTATCGCGTCGCTAGGTATCGAGCTTCGGAAAGACTCGGCCCAACCTTCGCTGGGTAGATCGTAAAAGGTGTTCTGAAGCTCTACGGCTCTAAGAGTTTCGAAGTACCTGGATCGAGAGACGGGTATACCGCAGCACCCAACGATCAATTTCAAGATATTCACCTATCGCTTCACCAGATTAATGCATCGGGTCGCGTCCAGTAGACATAGTATACCTTCTTTAAATCTATTAGTAACCTCGGGCAAGTCGCTGAGGAACGCTAGGCATAAGCGAACGGTTCTCCCATCCACGACGGCGTCGATGCATCTATACCCTTTACCGGATAGAGAGAACCTTAACGTGATACCGTCGAACACCATCTCGTAGGATTCGTATGATACGGGTACAGGCTCCACATCGATGCCCTTACGTAGCTTCGGAGCAACATCTGGTGGAGCGGCTATGCGTATCCATGGAACGAGCTCTGTTAAGCTTCTGCAGTTCGCTATGCATGCGCTGTGCATAGGTACGACTACGTACTCGATGCTTCGTAAGCTTATTCCTAGCTCGATTATGTTCCTAGCTATTGCATGGGAGCTCTCACCAGCGCCGCACCCGAGTAATACGCACTTATCCTCCTTTAGCGAGCATAGTAGGATCACGGTGCAATCGCTCTCGTGGGTAAGGTCTCTACCTCCTACTACGTAGATACCTGGCGCTATCGTTAAGTGCATGGCAAACCCTATTCTACTGGTTTACACATGAAGCCCTCAAACTCTATTGGGGTCTCGGAAACGATCTTACATTTCAGTGCATCGCTGCCGCTTCGTATACACGATAGTGAGTGTATGTGTTGCCCATATTCACGAACTATGTCATCTAGCTCTTGAAGCTCTACGGAGTCTGCTACGCATAGAAACATCGTTCCCGGCTTTACCAATCTTATCTCTATAACTCCCCTCTCCTCATCGTAGACAACGAACACGCGACCCCCTCCCTCCAACCCCATGGCGAGCCTCATGTACGACGGTATCGTTATCCTCCCTTTAGCATCTACCTTCGTGACCTCCACATACATCCTAGCACCCGAACCACGTCAAGCTAATGTATATCTATCTTTAATAGCGTTAGCGCAGAACCGATACCTCTAGGGGAGGGTATGAAAGTCTACTTCAGATTCGCGGATGCTAGGCTATGGAGATTCGTTTTGAGAGGGTTGGCAGAGTACCTCGACGTTGTTGGGATAATGGTTCACCCAGAAGAAGGCGTTAGGATCAAAGCTATGGATCCGAGCCACGTAATGATGGTCGATTTCAGGATACCTAGGACAGCGTTCGATGAATTCGAGGTTGATCAAGAGACTACCTTGGCTGTGAACCTCGAGCTGAGTTCGAAGGTTCTGAGGAGAGCTACTAAGAACGATAAGCTTGTGATCTTTAGCGATGGATCTAAGATCTCGTTCGGGCTCGTGTCCAAGGGAGGCGTCGAGAGGTACTTCACACTACCTCTCCTCGCCGCGAAGTTTGAGGAGATACCGGAGCTCGAGCTGCAGCTCGACATCGAAGCCAAGACTCTCGGACCGACTTTTGCAACGGCTTTATCGGTGCTGGAGAAGGCTGGTGATGTGCTTCGTATAAGAGCTCACAGCGAGGGGCTGTCGCTTATAGCATCATCGGAGCTCGGAGAGATAGAGTTCGAGTTCAGCGTAACCACGGGTACTCTCATCGATTACAGACCTCCAGAGAATGAGATCGTGAATAGCTATTCCCTCGAGTACTTCGACATCTTGGCCAAGGTATCTAAGCTGAGTGAGAGCATAACCATAAAGCTCGGTCCCGAGATGCCTTGCGAAATCGATGCTGAACTCCCTTCGGGAGCGTTGCTAAGAACCTTCATAGCCCCAAGGGTTGAGTGATGAGTGTTAGAGAACGAGACGGCATTTTGGTAAGTATAGTTAAGGAGTACTACGCACGCACCGAGCTACTGCTCCCGGAGGACTTCAGGCTTCGAGAATTTGCTATGCAACCCTTTGGCTCGACTACGTACGTAAGGCATCTCTCCTTCAACTCGTTGTCGGAGCTTAAACGCGTAGTGCTAGAGCGCGTACCCAAACATCTCTACGTATCCTCCGCTAGATATAGAGACCCCTCCTATCCAGACATGGCGATGAAAGGCTGGCTCGGCAGCGATCTCGTTTTCGATATAGATGCGGATCATCTACCGCAATGCGAAGAGATGGTTAAGGAGTACAGGATCTGTAAGAGGTGTGGCGAGATAGCTGATACGAACTCCGATAGTTGCCCACGCTGCGGCTCAAAGGACTTTATAGAGCTTAGCTACATACCCTTCAAATGCGTTGATAATGCTAAAGAGGAGTTGCTGAAGCTTTTGGACGCGCTCGAGAACGAGTTGGGGTTTAGGGAGTGGCGCATAGCCTTCTCTGGTCACCGAGGTTTCCACGTAGTGGTCCCACTAAGGGGATCTGACGCGCTTATCGATGGTGAGATGAGGCGCGAGCTGGTTTCGTATCTCAAGCTCGAAGGTGTTGATGTGGGATCGATGCTACCTGTAGAGAGAAAACGCCGGGGTCGCAGCATCATAACGTTGCCTCCCCATCTAAGATCGTTCGGTTACCGCAGGAGAGTTGCTCAGCAGCTCGTCTCTCTCCTAAGCGATGAGTGTAAGCCCATTCTAGAGCTTAAACTGAGCGAATACGAGCGCCTCCGTAAATGCGCTGAGGAGATAGGGTCCGTGATCCACGAGGCGGTGAGAAGAGCTGCGATCTACGTCGACGAGAAGGTGACTATGGACATTTCGAGGCTGATAAGAATTCCGAAGAGCATCAACGGTAAATCTGGTTGGCTTTGCATACCCCTAAGCGTGAACGAGGTTCAAGACTTTGAGATCTCCGAAGAGACGGTGTCTCCCATACCTAACCATGAGCTCGTGGTCAAGCTAGTCGTTTCGATACCCCGCATGGACATAGCGGGCTTCGTGGTAGAGGGTGTGAAAGGCGAGGTTCTCAAACTTCCATCCTCCGTAGCCCTGTACCTAGCGTTCAAAGAGCTTGCGAAGGTGATCAATGTAAAGCGGTGAGGAGCTGTGATGAGCGACGAGATGTGGAAGGCTATTGTGAACGAGTTGCTGAGCAGAGACGTTGTTGATGTGGATTCCTCTACGATCAGCGCTCTCCACGAACTGCTAGTTAAATCGTTGGAGTGGTGCTTCAACCCGTTGGTAACCAAGGAGATCCGCGTTGAGAGCTGTAAAAAATTCGATGAACTTTCAGAAACGGTGCTTAGACTCTTGACTCGCTACAGGGTGATTAAGGTTCTTGAAGGCTCCGAACCTCGGGGATTCGATAGGGACATAGCTAAGAAAGTGGTTGAGATGCTGAACCTATTCGTTGAGATCGTGCTTAGAGGGGTGCGCGTCTTCGAGGGAGAGGTTCTGTGCAGAGTACTTAAACCCATACCTCTGAAGAACTCCATTGCGACTCCGGGCTACATAGTTTCTCTACCGCTTAGAGACGCAGTCCTACTATCATCGTTAGGCTTTGTCGAGCCGATAACCCTGGGCTTAGAATACAAATAGTTTTAAGCCTAAAAGTTGCTACACCGTGGGGAATCGGGGGATTGAATCTTGAAGATACCCAGGGAAATTAGGACCTACTGCCCTCGATGCAGAACGCACACCGTGCACACGGTCACGATATACAAACACGGTAAGAGGAGAACGTTGGCTCAGGGTCAGAGAAGATACCTAAGGAAGTTGCAGGGGTATGGATCGAAGAGGAAGCCTGAGCAAAAGAGGTTTGCTAAGGTTACGAAGAAAGTCGTTCTGAAGCTGAAGTGCACCAAATGCGGCTACATACAGCATAGAGAGGGGATAAGGATGAAGAAGTACGAACTTGTGAGGTGAGCCCATGGTTAAGAAGAGGAAGATCCTCATACCCGAACCCAAGAGCAGATTCATTAGAGTGAAGTGTAAGCAGTGTGGAAATGAGCAAGTGATTTTCGATCACGCAACGTTTCCAGTACGTTGCCTAGTGTGTGGAACCGTGCTTGTTAAGCCCACGGGAGGAAAGGCGGAGCTCATCAATGCTGAAATAGTTAAGATCCTAGGTTAGTTCTTAAGGTGGTAAGAGCGTTGGCCATGGTTTTTAAGAGGCGTGACTTACCCGAGGTTGGGGAGCTCGTCGTAGCTCGGGTCAAGAGGGTGATTCCCCAGGGAGCTTACGCTGATCTACTAGAATTCGAGAATCTGGAGGCGTTCATCCCGTGGAGCGAGATCAGCACTAGGTATTTCCGCGATGTTAGGGAGGTTCTGCGGGAAGGACAGATAGTTGTTGGCAAGGTGATAAGGGTTGATAAGAGGAAGCGACCTCCCCAGATAGACATATCGATAAAGAGAGTCAGCGAGAGCGAGCGGAGAGTCAGGATCATGAGGTGGAAGCGCGATCAAAAGGCGCAGAAAATAATAGAGCTAGCAGCTAAGAAGGCTGGGCTCGATCTTCAGGAAGCTTACGAAAAGATTTGGTTACCACTATACGAAAAGTTCCGAGATGTTCTATCAACTCTCGAGGATTGCGTCCTGAAAGGTCCGGGGGTGTTGATTGAGGCCGGGGTTCCGGAAGATCTAGCGAAGATTTTGTGGGAAGAAGCTAGGAGGCACATAGAGATCAAGAGGGTTAAGATCGCGGGCACTCTGGTGCTCAGATGCTATAAACCTGACGGTGTTCACAGGATAAAGAAGCTGCTCATGGAGCTCGAGAGCTCCGTGCCTAGGGATGAGCATACGAGCATCAGAATAATCTCTGTTGGAGCTCCTAGGTACAGGATAGATATCGTGAGCACGGACTACAAGAAGGCTGAGAAGATACTCAGTGAAGTGGTGGAGAAGGCGAAGAAGTTGGCTGAAGAGCTTGGAATAGAGGAGTTTGACTTCAGGAGGGAAGAGGTTAGCAGGGCTTGAGGTGGAGAATCCGGAAGTGTCCCAACTGCGGTAGGTATACGCTTAAGGATACCTGCCCAGTTTGCGGCGCCAAGACTGTGGTTGCTCATCCCCACAGATTTTCTCCTGAGGATAGGTACGTTAAGTATAGGGTTTTGGCTAAGTACCCGTGGCTCGCTGACAAGATTCTTGGTAAACGTTGATCCACTCGATCCCGTGGTTCGTTATACGGAACTCCGCAACGATGTTGACGGGCTTCTCTACGGTGAGGATCCTCCTATCCCCAGTTCTATCCACCCTAGCTACGACGTCAGCCCATGGAATCAGCAGTTGCATGCCAGGTATCTCCACGCGCCCATTCTCACCTTCTCTAACCTGAGCTGTCGCAACTACGTAGACCCCGTTTTGACTAAGTTGTTTTAGGAAGCTGAGCATCGATAAGAAGAACCTAAGCGATTCTATTCCTCGGACCTCGCCTCTGTAGTGGTAGTTTAGGCTATCTATAACCAGAAGCGAATGCTTTTTCAGCACCGTGGATGCTCGAGCCAGTAACTGAGCTAGATGTGCCTCGTCTAACGCTTCAGCAAATAGAACATCGTCTCTCTCTAAAAGACCTAACTGATTAGCTCGCTCGATATAGTTCGAGCCCTCGGTGCTTATGTACAGCGCAATGCTTGGGCTAGAGAGCTTGATTATGGTGAGAACGAGATTCGTTTTACCAACTCCTTCTGATCCATAGAGTAGTAACGAGGATGGTTGTGAGAATAGAACTCTATCAAGGTGTTCGTTTCCACAGCTGATTATACTCAACACTGCTTCACTACGTAGAGCCCATCCCTCAGCTCAACAACGTTCTTAAGCTCGAGCTTTCGAAGAGCCTCTCTGTAATACTTATCGTCTACCTCTATCCCGTACCAATCAACGAAGGTGCGCAGCACGTCTTCGTAGCTCCACACCTTCTTACCGCTTTCTCTACAAGTCTCAATCATCATCCTCTTGATGAACTGCGTAACGTCTTCAAGCCGTGTCCAAGGGTACTGGAACCATACCCATTCCCTTACCTCGATGGCGTAGTAATCCGGTTTTATCTTGGCTACGCTCGATATCCATTGAAGAGCGGCTAACCTTAGCTCGCGAGGATGCCAGTTCTCCTCGATGAACTTCTTAGCCAGTATCATCGAGTCACCAGTATCAACTATATCGTCTACCAGGAGAACCTTCATTCCGGATAGATCCACAGCGTAGGGGAACTTTATCAACGCTTTCTCCGACACCTTAGCCGCTTCGGTCCAGTGTTGTGACTGAATGGAGAGGAAGTTCTCGATTCCTAGGAAATCGCAGAGCAAACGCGCTGGTACGAGTCCTCCACGCGCTATTCCGACTATCACGTCGGGGCTATACCCCGAGCTCTCTACCTTCTTAGCGAGTTCCCAACTCCACTCGACTATCTCATCCCACGTAACTAGCTTAACGGGGATGCGAGGCATTTACACACCCAGAGTTTCAACTCGTACGCAGATAGCTATTTATTAAGTCTTTTGCTGGAGCTCCACACGGCCCCCTGCGCCGGCCCGCATAAGTGGATGAGCCGATGGCGACCATGCGTGCGGGTTCTCTGCGGGGGCTACAAAACGATTTTTGTTGAGACATCGATGGGTAGTGGTGGTCGCTCTTGAGGGATTTGATCAAGGTTGTTGAGGAGGAGGTTGATAACGTGGATAAGGTGTTGGAGGAGAAGGATCTTGTTAGGGAGAGCGCTATTAAGATGAGTCGAGACATAATTAGGATGGCTAGCGACGTCGTGACGTATGTTCACAGCGGCGAGGTTGATAAAGCTCGCGAACTTCTCGAGAAGCTTCGATCTTTGGTATCAGAGTTCCAGAAGATGCTACAGCCACACCCCGAGTTCCGTTACAGTGGGTTCGTGAACAATGCTTTGACGGAGTTCGTGGAGGCGATGCTCTTCTTCTCCTTCGTTGTCGAGAAACGCATTCCAACGATGGAGGAGCTGGGGGTTCACTACGTTCCGTACCTGCTCGGGCTATGCGACTTCGTTGGGGAGCTGAGGAGATACGTAATCGATCTTCTAAGGCTGGGCAAGTTCGAGAAAGCTTTCGAGGTGGTGGAGTTCATGGAGAGACTCTACGAAGTGCTTCGTAAGCTCGACTACCCCGACGCTTTGCTGCCAGGGTTTAGGCATAAGGTGGATGTTATGAGGAGGCTTGTTGAGGATACGAAGCTCTTCGTAATGGATATGGAGAGCAGGTGGAGACTTAGCAACGCTGTGGGCAGTGCTCTGAGATTGTTATCTCAGTGAGGAGGAGGACCAGCGCCGTAACAACGTTGTAGCTCACCCCGTACCTGCTCATAGGTATCTTAACGATTTTTGCTCCCCGCTCCACAAGCTCCTTGATGACGACCGGAGGCAATCCGTAGTCTTCGGCTCCTAGCACCACGTTGATACAGCTCTCGCGTAGTTCCGGGATGCGGGTGGAGCCCGATGTCTCTAGGACTAGGGTCGCGCAGTTGGGGGATAACGCTGCTAGTATATCGTCGAAGCACTCAACGAGTTTACACACTTCCTCCCTATTACTACCTCGAGGCACCGCCACGAGCTTGCACCCGATCTCTCTGCACAGGGAGAGTATGTCCTCAACGTTAGCAACCTCCTTGGGGTGGTAGAAAACGATCCTCAAGGTTCTATTCATCGATCCCCCCTCTCCTTTCGACGAAGCTACCATAGTTCGATTCCTATATGTCTACACCGGACCTAGGTTTAAGATCTACGCTATCCGTTCTCGATCTAGGTATGGGCTGTCCGAGGTACTTAGATACAGTAGATTAACTCCCTCGGTATTCAAAGCAGTGTACTCAGTGGTGGACGACGACCGTGTTAAAGAACTTGTATCCAAGTCATCAACGTTGCTGCTCCTCAGTTCGGAGGGAAAGAACGTGCTCGACCTTGATCGCAGTTCGATCACGAACCCCGTCTTCGTCATCGATTGGAGTGGTGAATCACGGAGTCTTTTGACACGCAACGCGATACGCGTTGCTCCACCCCTCAAAACCGGGGCTCTGCGATACGATGCCGTGTCAGCGCTCTACGCGCTCCTTAGGTACGTGATGGGCATCGCTCCCAACGATTATTGTCGTTGCGAGAAGGGTTGCGTAGGTATAGATATTCGCAAACTCATCTACGTCTCTAAGAAAGTTATCGAGAGCATGCATTACCTAGATCGTTGTTGGGTGGTTGAGCCCCATGCCCTGATCGCCGTGTTTAACAAGGTTGCGAGGAGCCGTGGACTAATCGCTGAGATGAGCTACGCCCTCGTCGAAGAGACCCTAGATTCGTGTCGTCAGAGAGTTTTCGTCGACGTATTCGATGCTAAGAACATTGACTTCGTCGGTAGGGTAACCGTAGAGTTGGATGGTTATACGCTACGCATCGACTGCGACGAGGTCGTAGCTCGTAGACTAAGCGATACGCTGTGTGGGGCCTGCCTATGCATGGACCCAGCATCCAAGTCGGTAGAAATCTGCGGTTCGAGGATGGACTTATCTATGGAAAGCGTAGACTATGGCTTGGTAAGGCTCCTCGGAATCTAGGGTCGTGACAGTGGTAAACCCGAGCGAAGTGAGTTCCTCAACGACTTTTGTAATGTCTATGCAATCTAGGTGCACTTCCACGACGATCCTCTCAACGTCTTTCAGAGCTCTGCGCCCACTTCTAATGATCTCGAGCTCTAGGCACTCCACGTCTAGCTTGATGAGCGTGAACGGCCCTAGTACGTGGTGAAGGGTCTCCAGATCGATTCCTTTGACCTCGATACAGCTCTTCACACCTCCCAAGAAGCGTGGGTGCTCAGGGATTATCGAGGAGGTGAGCTCGTTGATCCCTACGAAGAGCGTTACTGTACCTAGTTTAGTTGATAGAGCAGCCCTCAGAATCTTGACCTTATCGCGTAGCTTATTGATGTGGATATTCATGGCGAGGTACCTGCAGTGGGGAGGGTAGGGCTCTAGAGCTACTACAGTAGATCCTCGCGAAGCTGCTAGCACCGTGTAGAAACCTATCGATGCGCCAGCATCCAGAACTTTGTCGTGTTTACGCGGTTCGAACGAGGAGAGCTTCGTGTAAGCTTTGTCGATGAGCACGTGCTCGAAGTTCCTTAGATAGAAATCCAGAGACCTTAGGGGGACTAAAAACGTTAGATTTCCGTACTTAACCACGACGCTTCGAGGATACGGTAAGAACCTGAGTAACGGTGATAAGATCTTCAGAGCTCGGTATCCAAGAAACATTCTTCAGCCCTTGATCACGGCGAGCGAGACTAGCCTAACCACGGGCCTGACGATCCCAGCCCTGGTCGCGACATCGACGACCTTATCAACGTTCTTGTAGGCATCCGGCGTCTCCTCCGCGAGCTCCCTCATCGTCGCGGCTTTCACGACAACCCCCCTCTTCTCGAGCATCTCGAGTACGTATCTCGGTGAATACCTACGAACAGCCGCCGCTCTACTCATCCACCTACCAGCTCCGTGAGGTGCAGACCACCACACCTCTCGGGCTCTGGGCCCCGGTATCGTGATGTAGCTCGCGGTCCCCATGCTTCCTGGTATCAGCACGATCTGGCCAAATTCGCGGTGATCAGCGGGGATTTCGGGGTGCCCCGGCGGGAAGGCTCTCGTAGCTCCCTTCCTATGCACGACGACCTTGTACTTCTTCCCCTCTATCTCGTGCTCCTCGATCTTCGCTATGTTGTGGGCGACATCGTAGATCATCCTTATGCCTAGGTGCTCAGGATCCGAGCCCAGCGCTTTCGCAAAGCTTTCTCTAGCCCAATGCGTTATGATCTGCCTATTGCACCACGCATAGTTAGCTGCTGCAGCCATGGCTGCGAAGTAGTCTTGACCCTCTCGACTATTGAATGGCACAGCCGCTAGCTCTCGATCCGGTAACTGGATTCCGTACCTCCTAGCGGCTCTCTCCATAATCATTAGGTAGTCGCTGGCAACCTGATGACCAAGGCCTCGCGATCCGGTGTGCACCATTATACATATCTGCCCCTCGCCGAAGATGCCGATCTTCTTCGCGACCTCGGGGATGTATATCTTGTCCACCACCTGGATCTCGAGGAAGTGGTTCCCGCTGCCAAGCGTTCCTAGCTGCGGTGCGCCTCTCTCCTTAGCCCTTCTACTAACCTTGGAGGGGTCAGCCCATGGAAGTCTTCCCCTGGACTCGGTGTGCTCGATGTCGTGCTCAGTCGCGAAGCCTTGCCTCAGCGCCCACGGAGCCCCTTCCGCTAGCACTTCGTCGAGCTGGCTTATCGAAAGCCTCAGTTTGCCCGTGGCCCCAACGCCGCTGGGTATGTTTCGGAATAGCACATCGACGATCTCCCTCAGCTTAGGCTTCACGTCCTTCACTGTGAGATCAGTTCTCAGAACCCTAACACCACAGTTTATATCGTAACCCACTCCGCCAGGGCTTATAACACCCTCATCAACGTCGAACCCCGCCACTCCCCCTATCGGAAAGCCGTACCCCTGGTGCCCATCGGGTAGGGTGTAGCTGGCTAGCTGTATCCCGGGGAGACACGCTACGTTGGCTGCTTGCTCCAGAGTCGCATCCTCCCTCATCTTGTTCAACAGAAACTCGTCCGCGAAGACTATTGCCGGCACCTTCATGCACTTCTTGTACTCCTTAGGAATCATCCAGGTGACATCATCGATCTTCTTGAGCGGGGGTGCCATAGCATATACCCCTATCCCTTTGATCTACGCCGGTTTATAACCTTGAGGTGCCACGGTGAGGGGATGGGGATATACAATGGTTATAAGGGTCGTATCGCTCGATTTCGCAGGGGTTGTAGCGCCGAAGCATTTCATAGACTACTTCTGGTTCTTCACAATACCTCTCCGCGTGGCTAGGCTCGAGAAGATACCCCTGTACGAAGCCATCAAAACCGTTGAGAGAGCGTACTGGAGCCTATCAACGGATCGATTGGAGTGGTACCTACCGAGCTTCTGGCTCAAGGTCTTCGGGATCGATGCCGATGAGGAGTCCCTTATCGAGGAATCGCTAAGTGTAGCGGAGCCCTATGGAGACGCTCTCGAAGCGGTTCCCATCCTCGCGGCTAGGTACAGCGTGGTGATATCGACGAACACGATGATTAAGTTCGTCGAGGCGTTCCTAGATAGGTACCCTCAGATAGGTAAACACGTGAAGCGCGTGTTCTCGTGCATAGACATGCTTGGTAAGCCTAGGAAGGACAGGGAGTTCTTCCGCTACGTCGCGAAGGAGCTCGGGGTGGAGCCCCGCGAGGTTCTACACGTTGGGGACGATCCTAAGCACGATGTTGAGGAAGCGCGCGCTGCTGGAATGAGCGCTGTGCTGCTAGACCGATCTAGGAGAACTGCCTCGTTGGGGAACACGGTTTCGAACCTCTTTCAACTCGTTGAGATGCTAGAGGAAGGCCCGCTGAGACTCTAAGCACTGTTTACAGCTTTTAATCCTCGTTCGAGTTCAGCATCTAAGGTGCTTCAGAATAGGATCTACGAGGTGGTTCGCGAACGTGCCCGTGTGGCACTACCCCCATATAAGAGGCGTGGATCCGAGCAAGACCGCCAAGGCGGTGATTAGGGATGCACCTATATCGTATAAGGAGGCTTGCGAGATATGCAAGATACTCCGAGGAATGATGCTTAGAGACGCCAAGGAGTTTCTTAAGAGAGTCATAGAGCAGCGAGAACCCGTGCCCATGATCCGCTACAAGCTGGGCATAGCTCATAAGCGAGGTCTCTCGGACAGATGGCCTAGGTGGAGAACGCCCATTGGTAGGTACCCCGTTAAGGCGGCTAAGTACGTACTGAAGCTGCTGGAAAACGTCGAGAACAATGCCGTCAACGTCAAGAACCTAAACCTAGACAAGCTGAAGATCGTGCACATAGCTGCTCACCGGGGACCGTATAGAAAGAAGTGGATGCCCAGAGCTTTCGGCAGAGCTACACCGTGGTTCGGATCAACGGCGTCGATAGAGGTCATCGTGGCGGAGGTGTAGAGATATGGTGAACATAAAGAGGTACTTCATAGAGCTGGGGCTTCAGAAAGTTGCTATCGATGAGTACCTCGCGAGCAAGTTCTGGAGAGCCGGTTACGCCGGGGTTGACATAATAAAGACTCCCCTCGGAGTGAGGATAATCATTTACGCTCAGAGACCTGGGATAATAATTGGGAGGAGAGGTCAGAACCTTAGAGTGATACAAGCGGTGTTCGAGAAGCTGTTTAGGATAGAGAACCCCCAGATAACTGTTGTCGAGGTGCCGGAACCCGACCTCAACGCTAGGGTCGTTGCGTTTAACATAGCGTTAGCTCTTGAGAGAGGCATACACTTCAGGAGAGCTGCGTACATAGCCCTTAGGCGAGTAATGAACGCCGGTGCCATTGGGTGCGAGATCGTTATCAGCGGTAAGCTAAGGACCGAGCGGGCTAGGTACGAGAAGCTGGTTGCGGGCAAGGTGTACAAATCCGGTGAGCAGAGCCTCGAGCTAGTTGATAGAGCTGTTGCGCACGTCCTACTAAAACCCGGTGTCTACGGTGTGCAAGTACTCATAACGAAGCCAGGTACGCCCGCAGACTACGTCGAGATCATACCCCCTGAGGAGGCTAGGGAGAAGCTTAAGGCTTTGGGAATCGAGTTGCCGCAGGCTAAAGAAACCGTTGAGGGTGGAGCTAGGGCAGCCGGATGAGGTGAGCGTACGTGAGCGACAAACCTATCTATGCTGAGGAGATTAGGAGGATGCCTATGGAGGAGAGGCTGAGGCTCCTAGCAGAGCTTAGGAAGGAGCTAGCTAGGCTACGTGAGCAAGCTAGGGTTGGCACTCTGACCAACGTTGCTAGGATAAGGATAATCCGCAAGAACATAGCTAGGATACTGACCGTGATAAACGAGGAGCGAAAGCGTGAGACACAGCCCAAGAAATCTTAGGTTTCACGAGCTGATAGGGCTTCGGGTAAGGATAGTTTCTCACAGCGATCCAACGCTTGTCGGTTTGGAAGGGGTAGTAATAGACGAGACTCGCAACACTCTACGCATTCGGTGCGGCACTAAGGAGAAGATTGTTCCTAAGCTATACGGAGTCTTCGAGTTTCTTCTACCTAGCGGTAGGAAAGCTGTCTTGGATGGAAGCGAGATTCTGGGGAGACCCGAAGACAGACTTAAAAGGGTTAAGGAGCTATAGGTCGTAGCGTGCGGTGTGAACGATGTCGAGCGAAAGTGGTAGAGCACGTGTTAAGGATATAGGGATCAGGTACCCTGGACTCAAACCTCCTGAGACGGTGTGCAACGACAAGAAGTGTCCATGGCATGGAAAGGTGAGGGTGCGTGGAATGCTGCTCGTGGGGAAAGTGGTTAAGGCCAGGATGCAGAGAACGGTTGTTGTTGAGAGGGAGTACCTCGTTTGGATACCGAAGTACATGAGGTACGAGAGGAGGAGAAGTAAGATACATGCTCACAATCCTCCGTGCATAAACGCTAAGGAGGGCGATATAGTATTAATCGGGGAGACGAGACCCTTAGCTAAGAGCGTAGCCTTCGTAGTGCTCGGCGTGTTGAAGAGAGGTAGCGAAGGTGGTTCGTGATGGCGGCGAAGAAGCCCAAGGGTGGAGCAGCCCATCCTAGGAGGAAGCTCGTAGCCGGGATACAGACGGGGACGATGTTGGTGGTAGCCGATAACAGCGGTGCGAAGCTCGTGCAGGTGATAGGGGTTCCTGAGGTTAAGACGAGGCTTAGGAGGCTTCCATACGCCTCGGTGGGGGACATGGTGGTGGTCACGGTGAAGAAGGGCAACATCGATCTCAAGGGCCAGGTGATGAGGGCCGTCATAATTCGTCAGAAGAAGCCGTATAGAAGACCCGATGGTACGTGGGTGGCGTTCGAGGACAATGCGTGCGTGATAGTGTCCCCCGAGGGCATGCCCAAGGGCAAGGAGATCAGAGGACCCGTGGCTAGGGAAGCCGCTGAGAGATGGCCTGCCATAGCCAACATAGCATCGATAATTGTGTGACGAGGTGTGGCAGTCATGGAGCTCAAATCTAGGCAACCACGTAAGCAGAGGAAGAGGTTCTTCAACCTACCTCTGCATCTCAGATGGCACTTACTCAACGCACCACTATCACCGGAGCTAAGGAGAGAGCTCGGAGTGCGGAGGCTACCTGTTCGCAAGGGAGACGTTGTCAGAGTGATGAGAGGGGACTGGAAGGGTCATGAAGGCAAGGTTGTTGAGGTGGATCTCAAAAGAGTTCGGATCCATGTAGAGGGCGTGACACTTAAGAAAGCTGATGGTACCGAGGTGTTCTATCCCATACACCCATCCAACGTAATGATAGTCAAGCTGGGTGAAGTTGATGAAGTTAGGAGGAGGATAATCGAGCGTAGGAGAAAGGCTAGGGAGGAGCTCGTTAAGAAGGGTTTAGCGAAGCCTCTAAGCGATGAAC